>JANMNW010000301.1:0-7563 GCA_031368515.1 Chloroflexota bacterium | reverse complement strand
CGTCCAGTTGTCCTTGTAATCGTTGGTGGTGCCTGTTTTGACGGCGGCGGGCCGCTGGTTGTCCAGATCCAGCACCGACGGGAAGCCAAATGCCGGCGCGCGTGCGCGCGAATCCGACATGATGTCTTTGAGAATGTAGGTCAGCCGTTCGCTGTCGGGCCCGAGCAGGCTGGGGTTGACCGCCGGCTTGTAATCGAACAGGATCGCGCCGTTGGCGTCCTCAATGCGCAGGATCGACACCGGGTCCAGATCTCGCAGGCCGGCTTTCTTCAGATCGCGCGGTCGCGGCATGCCGATCATGCTGGCGCCGTTGGCGATGGTGGCGTAGGCATAGGTCATGTCGAGCAGCTTGACTTCGCCGCCGCCGAGCGTGAGCGCCAGTCCGTAGTACTGCAGCCCGCGATCCAGATCAGTGATGCCCAGACGTTGCGCAATGCGGATGACATTGCCAATGCCTGCGCGTTCCAGCGCTTCGACCGCCGGAATGTTGTAGGAGCGCGCCAGCGCATTGCGCAGCCGCACCGGCCCGTGATACTTGCGGTCGTAGTTTTCGGGCACATACGGCACATCGGTGCCGGTGTCGAACGTCTTGCGCACATCCCAAAAGAACGTGGCCGGCGACGAGCCCTGGCGCAGCAGTTCCAAATAGGTGATCGGTTTGAACGACGAACCTGGCTGGCGCAATCCGGTAGCCACATTGAATTCGCCGTCAATGTTGCGATCATAGAAATCGACGCTGCCGACCATGGACAGGATCTCGCCCGTGCTCTGCTTGATGACCACCACACTGGCGTTGTTGGCTTCTTTTTTATCGGCCTGCAGCTTGGCGATCTGCTCATTGGCGATGCGCCGCACTTCCTCGTCGACCTGCAGATCCAGCGTGGTGTAAATCTTCAGGCCGCCGCGGTTGACCAGCTCTGTCGCGGCTTCGACGCCGATGCCGCGCTGATCGGACAGCAGTTCAACCGCCCGGTCGCGCGCGAACACCGAGAAGTGCGGCGACTTGATGCCGAAGCGTTCGGACTTGCTGGCCAGCACTAGCTGCTGGCGCTTGGCCGCCGCCGCCATCTGCGGGGTGACGTTGCAGCCGCGCACCCCCGACGCCGAGCGTTCGATCATCAGATCGAGCACCAGCTCCTGGCGGTCTTTGGCGGCGACCGGGTCGGTGAACGGATTTTTCTTGGGTGATTGCGGGATGGCTGCGAGCATGGCAGCCTCGGCCAGATCCAGATCCTGCGCTTTTTTGTTGAAATAGATCTGCGAGGCAGATTCAATGCCGTAGGCCAGATTGCCGTAAAAGTTTGTGTTCAGATACCACTCGAGCACCTGCTCCTTTTCGTAACGGCGGGTGATCTCGGTCGAGAGCAGCACTTCCTTGATCTTGACCGATGTCGTGCGCTTGGGTCCGGCGCGTTCTTCGGGCGGCAGCACCACGTTTTTGACCACTTGTTGCGTGATGCCCGAGCCGCCCTGCTGGGCGCCGCCGCGCAGCGTGGCGACAACCGCGCGCGCAATGCCGCGCATGTCAAAGCCGCGGTTGTCCCAAAAAGTCTTGTCTTCGATGGCGACGGTGGCGCAGGTGAGATTGGCCGACACTTGCGGCAGCTTGACCCACGAGCGATCGCCGCCGCTTTGGTCGATGATTTCATAGAGCAGGGCGCCCTTGCGGTCGTAAATTTTCGTAGTCTGAAAGTCGCTTGTAACTGTGCCTTCGATGCGTGACACATCCGGCAGGTCCCGCGTAAAGTAGGAATAGACGCCCAGCGCGGCGGCTGCGGCGCTGGCTGGCACGGCCAGGATGATGGCGATGATTGCGGCAAAGCTGGGCACGGCCAGCTGGATCAGGCGGCGCGCCGGCCCGCTGCGCTCGGCTTTGCGCTTGCGTTTGCGCATCACAATCAGTTGGCTGGGCTTGATTTGTTTCATAAGAGGACGAGAGCCATGATACACAGCTCGCGTGTGAGAAACCGACGCTTGCGCGGTGCGTGGCCCGTGACAGGGGCGCATGACTCAGGGTTGACCCGCGTTCCGTGCCCGAGGTCGGCAACGGCTACGACCCTCTACCATGGGTCACCTGCCCCGATGGCCCCCTGCCACGAGACTCTCCAAATATCGTCCCAGCCCCAATTTGTTCGCACTGCTAAGGAAACCTTAATCCGATGTGCCTACAATCCCTCCGCTGCCAAGCACGCAGCCTGCCCGCAGTTGATTCGGCGCAAACTGTCGTGCGCCGCGAAACCACACAACGGGGTATTCGTATGAAGCCATGCCGCAAGTGCTGCTGCTATGTTCGATCTGTTACGCGAAAGGAGTCCGCATGAAAGCTGTGTTTTATCGTTCCCATTCATCGAAGCTGTTGGCCATCACCATCGCCGGCGCGGTTCTGCTGGCGGCATGCACGCGGCCTGGCGCCGCGGATCCGTCCGCCGCAGAGCGCAGCGCCACGCTCGCCAATGGCAGCCTGACGGCCACCGTCAGCGCAACCGGAAACATCCAACCGGAGTCGGATGTGCGCTTGAGTTTTCAGAGCGCGGGCACAGTAGCGGAAGTAAACGTGAAGGTTGGCGATCGTGTCAAAAAAGGCGACGTCATTGCGCGCCTTGACACTGTCGATCTTGAACTGGCTTTGACTCAAGCGCAGGCGTCGCTTGAACAGTCAAAAAACGCCATCGCCAGCTCGGAAACGGCTATGGCGCAGGCGCAGAATCAGGTGCTCATCGCCACCGCCGCATATAGCAAAACGGTTTCTGGCGTGCGGCCGGCAGATGTGGTCGCGGCTCAATCGGCTTATAACGCCGCCGTCGCCAACTTGAACAAACTCAAGGCTGGCCCGACATTGGAGGATGTGGCCGGTGTGGATGCGGCCCTGCGCAATGCGGAAGCCTCGCTGCGCACCGCGCAATCGGCGTATGACGTGGTTGCGCGCTTCAACCCGGCCAGTGTGGGCGCCAGCCCGCAGGCGCTGCAGCTGGAGCAGGCCACGAACAATTACAACCTGGCCAAGTCCAACTATGACAAAGTGGCCAAAGGCGCCGATAACGCGCAAACCGCGGCCGCGTTGCAGCAGGTCGAAAACGCCCGTGCGCAACTTGATCGCACGCGCAATCCGGTGCTGAGCTTCGACATCGACACCGCCAAGGCCAATATTGAGCAGGCGCGGCTGGCGGTCAAGAATGCCGAGACGCAGAGGAAAAACACCGAAACGCAAATCAAGCTGGCCGAGCTGCAGGTCAAGCAAGCCGAGCGCCGGCTTGCCCAGGCGGTGCTGCTGGCGCCGATGGACGGCATCGTGTCGCAGGTGGGTGTGGATGTGGGCGAATCCTCGGCCAGCGCGCCGGCGCCTTTCACGATCGTCGATGATTCAAAATACCACATTGACATCACCGTCGACGAAATTGACATCAGCAAAATCAAGCTTGGGCAGGATGTCAACGTCACGCTTGATTCGCTGCCCGGCGTCGATGTGAAAGGCCGGGTTGAGCGCATCGCGCCGACCTCGGTCACCATCAACGGCGTGGTGTCCTATCAGGTGCGCGTGGTGGTGCAGGCCGATGCCAACGCGCAGCTGCGCGCCGGCATGACGGCCAACGCCGGCATCGTGCTGGACAAGCGTGACAACGTGCTGCTGGCGCCGAACTGGGCGGTGCGGCGAGACCGCGCAAGCGGCAAAGCGTTTCTGACTCTGAAAAAGGGCGACAAATCTCAAGAAGTCGAGATTGAACTGGGCTTGCGCAACGATTCGTCGAGCGAAGTGGTCAAGGGCGCGTCGGCGGGCGACATCGTCGTGGCGCCGACGACGCCAAATCTGTTGGGGCAGTAAGCAGCACATGGAGAGCAACGGCAAGACGCCCGTCATCGACGTCAACGGCATCACCAAGGTCTACCAAATGGGTGATATCGAAGTGCGCGCGCTGCAAGGCGTGTCGCTGAAGATTTATCCCGGCGACCTGCTGGCGATCATGGGCCCGTCTGGTTCAGGCAAATCGACCTTGATGAATATCCTGGGCTGCCTCGATCAACCCACGTCCGGCTCCTACCGCCTGGATGGCGTGGATGTCGAGCAGATGAAAGAAGATCAGCTGGCGGAGGTGCGCAACCGCAAGATCGGCTTTGTCTTTCAATCGTTCAACCTGCTGCGCCGGACAAGCGCGATCGACAATGTCGAGCAGCCGATGATCTATGCCGGAGTGGGCGGGCGCGAGCGGCGCGCGCGCGCCAAAGCCGCGCTTGAAGCGGTCGGCCTGGGCGGGCGCCTGAAACATCACTCGAGCGAACTGTCCGGCGGCCAGCAGCAGCGCGTGGCCATTGCGCGCTCGCTGGTGAACAATCCGGCCATCATTCTGGCCGACGAGCCAACCGGCAACCTCGATTCGAAGAGTGGCGCCGAAATCATGTGCCTTTTCCAAAAGCTGAACGAGGAGAAAGGCATCATCATCATTTTTGTCACGCACGATCCGCGCATCTCCGAGCACTGCAAACGCGTGATTCGCATTGGCGACGGCATGGTCATCAGCGACACTGCAAATGCCGATTACACGCGCGCCTGCGATGACAAAGCACTAAGGGTGAACTAAAACGATGGCCGCCATCTTCGAGTCTGTCCGTCTGGCCATCAAGACGCTGGGCGCCAACCGCACCCGCTCGGTGTTGACCATGCTCGGCATCAGCATTGGCGTGGGCGCGGTGATCGCGCTGATGGCGATGGGCAGCGGCGTTCAGAAGTACATCAACGATCAATTTGCCAGCGCCGGCAGCAATTTGGTGACGGTCAGCCCCGGGCAATTGCAGCGCGGCCCGCCCGGCGGCGGCGCGCGCGCATACTTGACCGAGAACGATTACAAGGCCATCGTCGCGAACGCGCCCAACCTGGTTGCGCACACCGCGGCCGTGCAAGCGATCGGCTCGCTGGTGAGCGAGGGCGGCACCACGCAGGTGCCGGTATTCGGCGTGACGCCGTCGTTCGCCGTGGTGCGCAATTGGACGGTTCAGCGCGGACGCTTTATTGACGATTCCGACAACGGCGGGCGCCTGCGCGTGATCGTGATTGGCACCACCATCGAGAAGGATTTGTTTGGCGGCGCCGACGGCATCGACCAGATCGTCAAGCTCAACAACATCCCGTTTCGCGTGATTGGCGTGATGCAAAGCAAAGGATCGACCATCGCCGGCGATCAGGATGCAGCCACGTTTATCCCGCTCACCACCGCGCAAAACCGCGTGTATCAGACGCAAACCACATCGCCGTCCGGCGAGCGCACGGTGTCGACCATTTTGCTGCAGACCACCGATGAAAAAGTGATCCCGCAGGTTGAAAGCGTCATCCGCAGCACGTTGCGCGAGCGCCATCGTCTGGCCGAAGACGCCAAGGACGATTTCACCATTGTCAACGCCGCACAGCTGCTCAGCACGCTGGGCTCGCTGGTCAGCGTGCTGACCATCTTTCTCGGCGCCATCGCCGCGATCTCGCTGCTGGTGGGCGGGATCGGCATCATGAACATCATGCTGGTGAGCGTGACCGAGCGCACGCGCGAAATCGGCTTGCGCAAAGCCATCGGCGCAAAGCGGCGCACGATCCTGTCGCAGTTTCTGGTGGAGGCGATCGTGCTGTCGATGCTGGGCGGCATCATCGGCGTGCTGCTCGGGACCGGCATTGCGGTGGGCGTGCGATATCTGGTGGACTTCACGCCGATTGTGCAAGCCAGCTCGATCAGCCTGGCCGTCGGGTTCTCGTTGGTGGTGGGGCTGTTCTTTGGCATCTACCCGGCGTTTCGCGCCAGCAAGCTCAACCCGATCGACGCGTTGCGGCATGAATAACCATGTTTCTTGAAAATATCAAAGTCGCCCTGCGCGCGCTGACCGCCAACAAACTGCGCAGCATACTGACCACGCTCGGCATCATCATCGGCGTCACCAGCGTGATTGCGCTGATGTCACTGGGCAATGGCGTGCAGGAGTTTGTCACGCGCCAGTTTGAAGGGCAGGGCGCAAACCTGGTCTTTATCTTCCCGGCGCGCATAGACAATAAGAGTGGCACGAATCGCACCGGCTTTCAGGCCTTTGGCCCAGGCGCGCGCTCAGGCACCGCGCTGTCGCTGACGCAGGCCGACGCCGATTACATGCGGCGGCCCGGCGTGCTGCCGGATGCGCGCGTGGTTGCGCCTGTGCTTTCCGGCAATGGCAAGGCCGTCAACGGGCTGAGCAAGCATGATGTGCGCATTCGCGGCACCGTGCCGGAATATCAGTACTTGAGCGAGACGCCGATGCGCTATGGCGACTACATCGTCGAATCGCAGCTGCAGTCGCGCGCGCGCGTGGCGGTGCTTGGATCATACGCCTACAAGTCTCTCTTTCCGGATGGCGGCGATCCCGTTGGCAGCGAAATCAAGATCAATAACATTTCTTTTTCGGTTGTGGGGGTGATCAAGGCTCGCAACGGCGATACTGAAGGCAGCGATGACGATGTGGTGATCATGCCCATCTCCACTGTTCGCGACAAATTTTCGCCGCTGCGCAACACCAAAGGACAGCCGCTGGTCAACATCATCCTGTTGCAAGCGGCCGATCGCGAGCGCATTGACGCATTGATGCAGCAAGCCACCGAAGTGTTGCGACAGCGCCACGGCATTCAGTTTCAGAATGAAGACGATTTTAGTGTGGCAAGCCAGCGCGACATTCTCGCCACGATTGGCCAGGTGCTGAACGCGATCACGATCTTTCTGGCCGCCATCGCCGGCATTTCGCTGTTCGTCGGCGGAATTGGCATCATGAACATCATGCTGGTCAGCGTGACCGAGCGCACGCGCGAGATCGGCCTGCGCAAAGCCATTGGTGCGCCGCGGCGCATGATTCTGGCGCAGTTTTTGATCGAGGCGGTGGTGCTTTCGATGATCGGCGGCGTGATCGGCATCGTGTTTGGGGTGGGCGTGGCATGGGCTGTGGCCGCAATCTCAAACGGCCAATTCACCGCGGTTGTGACGCCTGATGCGATTGGCCTGGCGGTGGGTTTTTCGTTGTTTGTGGGCATTGTGTTCGGGGTGTATCCAGCCGGCCGCGCCGCGCGCTTGAGCCCGATTGAAGCGCTGCGCTTCGAGTAGCGCGACGCGTCGGTCGCGGTAAGCCGAAGCGGCGCGGGATCACTTTGTGCACGAGGTGCGTTGAGAAATCCGAATGCTCCGCGCCTCCACGCGCGCCATAGATTGCTGTATCGGCACCTGCGCATCCTGCCATGGAAGCGACAAAAACCTGCGGCGCTCCGCGCCTCCGAGCGCCCCCACCGCGCCCAGTACAATGAGCCCTTTATGACACTTTTGGGAATATTAGGCGGCGGCGCGCTGGCCCGCATGACGACACAAGCGGCGCAAAAACTGGGCGTGCATGTAGCGGTCCTTGATCTGGATGAAAACAGCCCGGCGGCGCAAGTCACCGCCTATGGCGTTGGCGGCGATTGGAACGATCTTGAACTGGTGACCGAGTTTGCGCGCGCTTGCGATGTGGTGACTGTTGAGACCGAGGCGGTGCCGGTCGAGGTGCTGGCGCATTTGGAAGCTGCAGGCAAAGTTGTGC
>JANMNW010000664.1:0-6219 GCA_031368515.1 Chloroflexota bacterium | reverse complement strand
GGCTCACCAGCAGGTTCCACAGTTCCTTGCAGGCGGGTTCGTCCGCGAGGAACTGTTGCACGCTCAGAAACTCCACGGGCGGTTTCGACGGCGGCAGTTCCTGCGGCGTGCAGAAATAGTGCAACTGGGCTTCCACGATCCACTCGCAACTGTGAAGCACAAAGTCTAAACAAAATCGCGACGTCTGTCACTCGCAATTAGATACACCGCCACACCGCCCTCCGCTCACCGCATACCGACCTCCGACCTACCGCTTGACACACCGGCTGCGCACCCGCACACTGCCTGCAAGATGACCGATCTACGCAAGGCAATCGATGTCTATCACGGGTTGCTCGATGACGAGATGGCCCGGGCGAGCAATGAACTGCTTGTGGAGCAGCAGCACCGGCGCGGCTTGTATTTCGGCACGCGGCCGCTGTGCAGCGTTTTGCGCCCGCGCTTTATCACAGCCGATCAGTATCGGCTGCTGCAGCGCGCGATCAAGTCCTTTGCGCCGGTGCTGGCCAAAACGCACGCCGCGGCGGTAAGCGACGCCGGCATTCGCGCGCAATTCATGCTGGCCGACTGGGAAGAAAAGCTGCTGCAGTTTCCGATGTACATGCGCGCCTCTTCGCCGACAGCGCGCATGGATTCGTTTTTTGTGCCGGAAACCGGCGAGTTGAAATTTACCGAATATAACGCCGAGACGCCGGCCGGCATCAGCTACAACGACGCGCTGAGCGAGATCATCAACGCGCTGCCGATCATGCGCAAGTTCGAGCGGCGCTATGAAATGCGCCCGCTGCCGGGCAAGCACCATGTGCTGCACGCGCTCAACGAGAGCTACCGGCAGTGGGGCGGGCGCGAGCGGCCGCGCATTTGCATTCTGGACTGGAAGGAAGTGCCGACCTACAGCGAGTTTGTGCAGTTTGACCAGTATTTCAAGGAACAAGGCTACGACTGCATCATCGCCGACCCGCGCGAATGCGACTATCGCGACGGCAAGCTGTATGCGCGCGGCTATCACATCAACATCATCTACAAGCGCGTGCTGATCACCGAGCTGATCGAGCGCGGCGGTTTCGATCATCCGGTGGTGCGCGCGGTCAATGAGCACGCGGTGTGCATGGTCAACCCTTTTCACTGCAAGGTGCTGCACCGCAAGACCAGCTTTGCGGTGATCAGCGACGAAGCCAACGCGCAGCTGTTCACGCCCGATGAACAGTCGGCGATTGAGGCCTATTTGCCATGGACGCGCCGCGTGACCGAGCGCTTCACCCAGCATCACGGCGCGCGCATCGATTTGCTGCCGTTTGTAGAAGCCAACAAAGACAGGCTGGTGCTCAAGCCGGCCGACGAGTATGGCGGCAAGGGCGTGGTGCTGGGCTGGACGGCCACGCAGGACGAGTGGTCGGCAGCATGCAAGGCGGCGCTGGCCGAGCCCACAATTGTGCAAGAACGCGTGACGGTGCCGACCGAGCCCTTTCCAAGCTTTGTCGATGGCCGCGCGCAGGTGATCGACCGCTTTCTCGACACCAATCCGTATATCTGGTATGGCGAATACATGTCCAGTTGCCTGACGCGGCTGAGCACGGCGGCGCTGCTCAACGTCACTGCCGGCGGCGGCAGCACCGTGCCGACATTTGTGATTGAGGAGCGTTGATGCCCGGGCGCTCGAGCGAACACGACGCCGATGTGCTCATCGTCGGCGGCGGCGTGGGCGGCTGCGCCGCCGCGCTGGCGGCCACTGCGCTGGGCTGTCGCGCTATTCTGACGGATCCGTATGACTGGATCGGCGGCCAGTTGACCTCGCAGGGCGTGCCGCCGGATGAGCATCGCTGGATCGAGGAATTCGGCTGCACGCGTCGTTACCGGCGCTTTCGCGATGGCGTGCGCAGCCTGTATCGCTCGGCATATCCGTTGAGCGCCGCGGCCCGTGATGATGCGCGCATCAACCCGGGCGGAGGCTGGGTGTCGAATCTGTGCGTGGAGCCGCGCATATCCTGGCTGGTATTGCAGCAGATGGTGGCGCCCGCGCAGAGCGCTGGACTCCTGCGCGTGCTGACACGCCACGCGCCGACAGCGGTTGATGCCGCAGGTGGCCAGGTGCGCGCCGTAACTCTGTGCCACTGCGACACCGGCGACCAGACCCCCATCAGCGCGCGCTATGTGCTCGATGCGACCGAGCTTGGCGATGTGCTGCCGCTGGCGGGTGTGGAATACGTGACGGGCGCCGAAGCGCAATCTGAAACGGACGAAGCGCATGCGCCAACCGTGGCGCAGCCGGGCAATGTGCAGGCCTTCACCCAGTGTTTTGCGCTCGGCTATGACCCGGAGTGTCGCGATGATCGCCATGTGAGCGATAAGCCTGCGCACTATGACCAGTGGCGAGACTATGTGCCGAACCTGGCGCCAGCGTGGCCGGGGCGGTTGTTGGATTTCACCTATGCCAACCCAGCGACGCTGCAACCGCGCACGCTGCCGTTGTTTGGCGCCGGGCCCGGGCAGCTGGGTTGGTTTGGCTATCGGCAGATCATTGCGGCCCGGCATTTTGACATGCCGGGCGCGCACGATGTGACGCTGGTCAACTGGCCGCAAAACGACTACTGGGAAGGCAATTTGATCGATGTGAGCGGGGAAGAGGCGCGCCGGCATCTGGATGCGGCGCGTCAATTGTCGCTGGCGCTGTGCTATTGGCTGCAGACCGAAGCCCCGCGCGACGATGGCGGAACGGGCTATCGCGGGTTGCATCTTCGCCCGGAGGTGATGGGCACGGCCGATGGATTGGCGCAGGCGCCGTATGTGCGCGAGTCGCGGCGCATCCGCGCGGAGACGACCGTGCGGGAGCAGGATGTGACCGCGGCCACGCGGCGGGTGTATGACGATTCTGTCGGCATTGGCCATTACTGCATCGACCTGCACCCCAGCACAGGCGGCGACAACTACATTGACATCGACAGCGCGCCTTTTCAAATACCGTTGGGCGCGCTGATTCCGGTGCGGGCGGAGAACCTGTTGCCCGCCTGCAAGAACATTGGCGTCACGCACATTACCAACGGCTGCTATCGGCTGCATCCGGTGGAGTGGACGATTGGCGAGGCGGCGGGCGCGTTGGCGGCGTTTTGCCTGAAGCGAGGCGCGCTGCCGAGGCAAGTGCGCGGCGACGCCTCACTGTTGCAGGATTTTCAAAGCGTGCTGGTGTCGCAGGGGTTTGAGCTGGCGTGGCCGGATTTGTAGTGCTGAGTCCCGAGTCCGGAGTCCGGAGTCCCGTGTGAACGGTTTTGACTTATATTCTCAGCACTCAGCACTCAGCACTCAGCACTCAGCACTCAGCACTCAGCACTCGGCACTCGGCACTTGCGACTCAGGACTTGGCACTCGGGACTCCGGACTCACGACTCAGGACAAAATAAGGCAGCGATATGAAGGAACCAAGCTTTAACATCGGGATTGAGGAAGAGTATCAGATCGTCGATCCGCAGACGCGCGAGTTGAAGAGCTATATCACGCAGATCATGGAGGAGGAGCAGACGATGAAGCTGCTCGAAATCGATCTGAAACCCGAGCTGCATCAGAGCATTGTGGAGATAGGCACACGCGTCTGCAACAACGCCGCCGATGCCAAGCAGGAGCTGATCCGCTTGCGGCGCGGTGTGATCGGGCTGGCCGAGAAGAAGGGCGTGAAGATCGCCGCGGCCGGCACGCATCCGATCTCGCATTGGAAGGAACAGGACATATCGCCATGGGATCGCTATGCGGGCGTGACCAACGACATGCAGGATCTGGCGCGGCGGCTGCTGATTTTCGGCACGCATGTGCACATCGGCATTGAAGACCCCGAATTCATGATTGACGCGATGAAGGTGTCGAGCTATCTGGTGCCGCATGTGCTGTGCCTGTCGACCAGCTCGCCGTTTTGGACCGGCCGCAATACCGGCCTAAAGAGCTATCGCAGCACGGTATTCCGCAACTTTCCGCGCACTGGTGTGCCGCCGCAGTTTGACTCGCGCGCCGAGTACGATCTATTTGTTCAGACGCTGGTGCGCACGCGCTGCATCCCGGACGCGACCAAAATCTGGTGGGATGTGCGGCCAAATCCAAAATACCCCACGCTGGAGTTTCGCGTATGCGACGTGTGCACGCGCGTGGACGAGGCGGTGTGCGTCGCGGCGATTTTTCAGGCGATCATTTTCAAGCTGTGGAAATTGCGCAAGAACAACATGACCTTTCGCGTGTATTCGCCTGCGCTGATCGAAGAGAACAAGTGGCGCGCGGTGCGCTACGGGCTGGACGGCAAGTTGGTCGATTTGGGCAAGCAGCAGGAGTTGCCGGCGCGCGAGCTCATCCGCGAGATGATCGAGTGGTTTATCGACGATGTGATCGACGAGCTGGGCAGCCGCCAGCAGGTCGAATACGCGTTCAAGATCATGGACGAAGGCACAAGCGCCGATCGCCAGCTGGCGACATTCAAGCGCACCGGCAGTCTGAACGATGTGGTCGATCAATTGATTCGCGAGACGGAGGAAGGGGTTGTGTGAACGGCAGGGGCCACCCTGCCGTTCACACAAGGTCTGCGCCGAGCAACACCTGTGCGCGCGCCGCTTGCAGTGCGGCTTTTGACTTGCGACCGCGCACCCAGCGCGCAATCAGCATGCCGCCGACGATTCCAGGCAGCACCCAGATGATCCACTGCAGTTCGCCGGGCATGTGGCGCGCCACGTTTTGCACGAGAAAGGCCGTGACTGTGGCGATGTAGGCGTTCATAAAACGCGTCGCATGCTCGATCTGCCACCAATCGCGGTCAGATGGAATCTGAACGGCATAGATGCGGAAAGCATGCAGATCGACCACGGCCGTGCGCGTGATGAGCACGCCGGCGATGGCGCCAATGACATAGAACGGCGTGATGCCGAGGCCAAGCAGCAGCGCCGGAGCGGCCACGCCCGCCAGACCGGCCACGCCCCAGGCTGAAAACGACAGACCGGCGATCAGCATGACCGACGCGGCGAACCAATCGATGGCTTTTGGTGCCTGCCCTGGTTGTCCGGGGCGTTTGCGATACAACACGCGATAGCCGACGACCGCACCGTAGAAGCTCAAGATATTAACGATAAACAGAAAGGCGTTGAAGCGAAAAAACGCCAGGCCGATGGTGCTGACGAAGATCCAGGCCATGCCATAGAAGTAAAGCTTGCCCCAGCGGCGGTGCCACAGCCCGCCTTTGATGGTGGCCATGGCCAATGGCGCCACAACCAGCGCAAGCATTCCGGCAATGACGTGCGAGAGGACAAAAAAGCGGTCGATCAAGTGCAACATCGTAAATCTCCTGTTGCACCAAGGTAGCTGGACGCGGCTTCCGCTGGATGTGGCGCAGGTCATGGCCAAGTCATATGACCTGACAGGTTGCTCCAGCCGATCTACAACAGCCCCAGCTCGCGCGCTCGCAGCGCCGCCTGCGTCCGGTCGCGCGCGCCGAGCTTGCCCAGAATGTTTGTGACGTGGTTCTTGACCGTGCCCTCGGTAATAAACAGCGACGCGCCGATCTCTTTGTTGCTGGCGCCGGCGGCAATCAGCTTGACGATTTCGATTTCGCGTTCGGACAGCGGCTCGATCAGCGCCTGCGGCCTTGTGGCATCACCCGCCAGGCGTGCAAACTCGGCCACCACCTTTGATGCGATGCTGGGCTGCAAAAATGATTCGCCGCGCGCCGCGGCACGGATGGCTTCAAATAACTTGTCACCGGGCGTGTCTTTGAGCAAGTAGCCCAACGCCCCCGCGCGCAGACCGTCAAAAATGTAGTCGTCGTCGTCAAACGTGGTCAAAATGATCACACGTGCGGCGGGCTGGTCGGCTCGCAATTGGCGCGTGGCCGCCACGCCGTCCAGCACAGGCATGCGCAGATCCATCAAGACCACATCGGGATTGAGGTGCGCCGCTTGCGCCAGCGCATCCTGCCCGTTGGACGCTTCCCCCACTACTTCGAAATCGGGCTGAATCGACAGCAGCGTGCGCAGGCCTTCGCGAAAGAGCGACTGATCATCGACCAAAAGCAGGCGGATGCGCGACTTCTCATTCATGCGACCGGCACCGTAACCGTTAGTACCTAATCACCAAAATCTCTTCGATTTGAGCAAAGAAAATCGCAGGGATCAAGCCAAGGTTTTCGAAAGCGCGGGAATGACGTGCAGTTCGCGCAAACTGAGAGCCATGGCTGAGACCCTGCGACCGAAATCGGAC
>JANMNW010000648.1:0-11272 GCA_031368515.1 Chloroflexota bacterium | reverse complement strand
GTCCCCGGCAAGGGGCTCAGGACTCGGGACTCGAAACCCGGGACTCTGCTATGCCTCAATTCATGCACGGCATCATCCTGTTGGGCGGCCCGGGCGCGGGCAAGGGCACCCAGGCTGTGTTGCTGGCAAAGAATCTGAAGCTGCCGCATATCTCGACCGGCGATCTGTTTCGCGAGAACCGCAAGCAACAGACCGAGCTCGGCAAGCTGGCAGAAACGTACATCAACCAGGGCCACCTGGTGCCCGACGATGTGACCATCCGCATGGTGCGCACGCGCCTGCAACTGCCCGATTGCGAACACGGCTTTATTCTGGACGGCTTTCCGCGCACGATCACACAGGGCGAAGCGCTAAACGCGATGTTGTCCGAGCTGAACAAGAGCGTGACCATCGTGCTGTACTACAAAGTGCGCGAACGTATGCTGCTGGAACGCCTGTCGCATCGCTGGACCTGCCGCGATTGCGGGGCGGTGTTTAGCTATGAATCACTGCCGCCGCGCGACGGCTGCAAACTGCCCGTGTGCACCGGCGAATTGTTTCGGCGCGCCGATGACGACCCGGCCACGCAGATGCAGCGCATTCGTGAGTACGAACAAAAGACCGCCCCCTTGGTTGGCTACTACACGCGCAAGGGCCTGCTGGTCGAGATCAATGGCGAGCACACGATCGAGTATGTCCATCGCAACACGCTTGAACGCATTCAAGAGGGCCGGGACTTTTACCAATGATCGTGCTTAAATCGAAAGCCGAGCTGGCGATCATGCGCGCGGCCGGCCGTATCTTGGCCGAGGTGCTGGGCGATCTGCGCGAGCGCGCCAAGCCCGGCGTGACGCTGATCGAGCTCGACCGCCGCGCGGAAGCGATCATTGTCAGGCATGGCGCCAGGCCCTCGTTCAAGGGCTACCAGCCCGAAGGGGCGCCGTATCCGTTCCCGGCTTCGATTTGCGCCTCGGTCAACGACGAAATCGTGCACGGCATCCCGGGCACGCGCAAGCTCAAGGACGGCGATGTGCTCAAGATCGACTGCGGCGTGCTGCACAACGGCTACCACGCGGATTCAGCGGTGACCGTGGGTGTCGGCGAAGTAAATGCCAAGGCGCGCAAGCTAATGGACGTGACGCAGGCGTGCCTGGCAGCGGCAATTGAGCAGGTGCGGCCGGGCAATCGCTTTGGCGACATCGGCGCGGCGATACAGCGGGTGGCCGAGCCGGCTGGATTCAGCGTGGTGCGGCAATACAGCAGCCATGGCGTGGGGCGGCAATTGCACGAAGGCTTCAGCCTGCCCAATTTTGGCGAAGCCGGAACGGGCATGTTGCTGCGTCCTGGATTGACCATCGCGCTTGAGCCGATGATCAACGAAGGCGCCTGGGGCACCAAGCTCAAACGGGATGGTTGGACAGTTGTTACGATCGATGGTAAACTATCCGCCCAATTTGAGCATACCGTCGCCGTCACGGATGGCGAGCCAGAAATACTGACGAAGCTCGGTTGAAACGGAAAATACGGGGTCCGGCTTGGGGCGCGAGGCAGTTGCGCCACGAGTCGGACGTTGCATGTAGGGTGAAAGGCCGCGCCGCAGGGCAATGGCCTTCGCGTTGAGGATGTGAGCGATGAAAGTTGCAGCAAGCGTGAAAAAGCGCTGTCCAAAATGCAAAGTTGTGCGCCGCCGCGGGGTGGTGTACGTGATTTGTGAGAATCCGAAACACAAGCAGCGACAAGGGTAAACAAACTATGGCACGTATTGCAGGCATCGACCTGCCGCGCAACAAGCGCATCGACATAGGCCTGGGCTATATTTACGGCATCGGGCGACCGCTGGCGACGCAAATTCTTGCGCGCACCAACATCAGCCCGGCCACGCGCGTCAAGGACTTGACCGAGACCGAGGCCGCGGTGCTGCGCGAAATCGTCGAAAAAGAGTTCACCGTGGAAGGCGATTTGCGCCGCGAGGTGCAGCTCAATATCAAGCGCATGATCGAAATCGGCTGCTACCGCGGGCTGCGCCACAAGCGCAATTTGCCGTGTCGCGGCCAGCGCACGCGCACCAATGCGCGAACCGAAAAAGGTCCCAAGAAGACCGTTGCCGGCCGCGGCCGCAAGCGTGGCGCGAAGAAGAAGTAGTAGTAGGTAAGCAATGGGTAAAGCACGCGTCATCCGCAAGCAGACCAATCCGCGCCGAGCGCGCAAGAATGTGGCCCAGGGCATCATCCATGTCAGCGCCATGTTCAACAACACGATCATCACGATCACCGACCGCCAGGGGGCGACGGTGTGCTGGGGCAGTTCCGGCTCGGCCGGCTTCAAGGGCAACCGCAAAGGCACGCCATTTGCAGCCAGCATCGCCGCGCAGAACGCCTATCGCGCCGCGACCGAGAACGGCATGCAGGAAGTGGATGTGATCGTCAGAGGTCCGGGCCCGGGCCGCGAAGCCGCCGTGCGCGCGCTGCAGCGCTCGCAACTGCGCGTGCGATCGATCACCGATGTCACGCCGATCCCGCACAACGGGTGCCGGCCAAAGAAGCGCCGCCGCGTCTAGCAGCGGCCGCGCGCGCCGTAATGTGCGCTGAACGTTTCGTGCTTCACGATTCGCGAATTGCCCCTGCGCGCGCCGCGCGCAGGGGCAATTCGCGGGAAAAGCGAAGCGACCTGTTCGTAAGTTCGAGTGGCTGATTTGGAAGAAGGTTGCCCACTGTAAACAAATCAGACGCATCGAGGAAGAGAGAAACACACACATGGCTCGTCATATTGGACCAGTCTGCCGGATGTGCCGGCGCGAGGGCATCAAGCTCTTTTTGAAAGGCTCACGCTGCTTGAGCAGCAAGTGCGCGCTTGAACGCCGGGCGTTCATCCCCGGCCAGCACGGCCCCAACGTTCGCGCCCGGCGCAACAAGGCCAGCGACTTTTCGGTGCAGTTGCGCGAGAAGCAGAAGCTGCGCCGCATTTACGGCGTGCTTGAGAAGCAGTTCCGTCGCTACTTCGGCATGGCCGCAAAAATGCGCGGCGTGACCGGCACCGAGCTGCTGATTTTGCTCGAACGCCGCCTCGACAACGTTATTTACCGGATGGGCTTTGCCCCGTCGCGCGCGGCTGCCCGCCAGCTGGTGGCGCATGCGCATTTGGACATCAACGGACACCCCATCGATGTGCCGTCGTATCTCGTCAAGCCCGGCGACAAAATCACCGTGCGCGAAGTCAGCCGCAAGCTGACCTATTTCAAGACGCTGGTGGCCGACAAGGAAACGCCTTCGATCCCAGGTTGGCTGATCGCCGATCGCGCCGCGCTGAGCTGCATTGTGAATGGGATGCCGAAACGCGAGGACATCGAGGCTCCGATCCGCGAGCAGCTCGTGGTCGAATACTACTCGCGCTAAACGTCGCGTCTGAAAGATGCCATCTCTCCGAGAGATGGCATCTTTGGGAATCAAACAGGAGTCACTATGTTGACCGCACAAGTCTTTCCGAAGGTAGAGAGCGACGCACTGACGCGCGAATACGGGCGTTTTGCCATCGGCGCGATGGAGCCGGGATATGGCATCACCCTCGGCAACGCGCTGCGCCGGGTTCTGTTGAGCTCGCTGCAGGGCGCGGCGATTTCGTCCATGCGCATCACCGATGTGCATCACGAGTTTTCGGATATCCCGAACGTGAAGGAAGACGTCACGCAGCTGATGCTGAACGTCAAACAGGTGCGCTTGCAGCTGAAGGGCGAAGGCCCGGTGCGCATGCGGCTGGAAGTGCGCGGTGAAGGCGTGGTGACCGCCGGCGATATTGTGGCGCCGCCAGAGGTTGAGATCGTCAACCCGGAGCTGTATCTGTTCACCACCGATTCGAACAAGGCGCGCCTGGATGTCGAATTTCAGGTGGAGGCCGGCCGCGGCTATTCGCCCGCCGACCAGCGCGGCAAGCTGCCGATCGGCGAGCTGCCCGTCGACGCGATTTTCAGTCCGGTTCGCCGCGTGAATTTCTCGGTGGAGCCCGCGCGCATCGGACAGACCACAAACTACGATCGCCTGGTGATCGAGATCTGGACGGATGGCACGGTGCGCCCGCAGGACGCGCTGGCGCAGGCTGCGCAGATGCTGGTGCAGCACTTGCGCTTGATCGCCGGAGTCAGCGGCATCGAAGAGGAAATGGACCTTGGCGAGAAAGACCACAAGGGCATTCCTTCGGAGTACAGCGACAAGCCGATCGAGGATCTTGAGCTGAGCGTGCGCGTCTACAACTCGCTCAAGCGGGCGGGCATCTCAACCATCGGCGATCTGATGGAGATGATCGACAAGAACGGCGGTTCGCTGATGAACCTGCGCAATTTTGGCGAGAAGTCGATGCTCGAATTGAAAGACAAACTCAAGTCACGCGGGCTGATCCCGGGCGACGACGACGAAACGCCGATTGAAGGCGGCAACGAGCCTTCGGACGGCGAAGAGGTTTGACATGAGGCACAAGGTAGCAGGGTTTAAGCTCGGGCGTTCGACGCCGCAACGCACCGCACTGCGGCGCAGCTTGGTGACGGAGCTGATCGATCACGGCCGGATCCAGACGACTGAGGCAAAGTGCAAAGCGATTCGCAACCAGGCTGAAAAGCTGGTCACCATCGCCAAGGGCGGCTTGGTCGAGGACAAGGACAAGCAGATCCATGCGCGGCGCCTGGTGGCCGCGCGGGTCAACGGCGGTGTGGACACGGTGCGCAAGCTGTTTGGCGAGATCGCGCCGCGTTATGCCGAGCGCAAGGGCGGCTATACCCGCATCAGCAAGCTGGGGCCGCGCAAGGGCGACAACGCCCCGATGGCGATTATTGAGTGGATGTGAATCAAGTTCCGAGTCTCAAGTCCCGAGCGCTAGAACTCATCCTAAAATGTGGACTCCACCTTGCTCGCACACCTGAAACGTTGGCGAAAAAGGTGGGGCCCACATTTTCAGGATGAGTTCTAGACTGATTGTGCGGGACTCGGAACGTCGGACTTGGGACTGCAATGAGAGTTTGCGCGACGACGGCTTATGATGGAACTGCGTTCTACGGGTTTCAACGGCAGGCCGAGGCGCGCAGTGTGCAGGGAGAGATCGAGACAGCGCTGGCGGCGATCGGCGGCGAACAGCCGGTGGTGCGCGGCGCGGGCAGAACGGACACCGGAGTTCATGCGACGGGTCAGGTGATCGCCTTTGATATCGACTGGCGGCACGGGTTGGATGCGCTTGAACGCGCGATCAACATCAACCTGCCGGCCGATGTGGCGGTATCGGAACTGTTGGAATGCGCGCCGGAGTTTAGCCCGCGCTTTGATGCGCTGAGCCGGACTTACGAATACACGCTGTATTCGAGCCCGGTTCGGCAGCCGATGCGCGACCGGTACGCCTGGCATGTCCCGGGCAAGATGGAGCTGGCCGCGATGCGCGCGGCGGCCGAGCTGCTGGTGGGCGAGCACGACTTCGCCGCTTTCGGCTCGGCGACTACGGATAGCGACGTGACGGTGCGGAATGTCATGCGCGCGGAATGGCGCGAGCGCGGTTCCGACAAAGTGTTTGTGATTGAGGCGAACGCGTTTCTGTACCGGATGGTGCGCAGACTCGTGAACGCGCTGGTGAAAGTGGGTCGTGGACGGCTGACACAGCCGGACGTGGCTGATGCGCTGGCAAGCAGGGATCAGGACCGGATCTCCGGACTGGCTCCAGCCTGCGGGCTGTGTCTGGTGAATGTGAAATATCAGGTGTGACATGAAACAGTACAAGACTTATATGGCGAAGCCGACCGAGGCGCGCGCAAACCAGAAATGGCACCTGGTGGATGCCGAGGGCAAAACGCTCGGCCGCCTGGCAAGCCAGATCGCCCGGATCATCATGGGCAAGCACAAGGGCACCTTCACGCCCCACGTCGACACCGGCGACTATGTCGTGGTGATCAACGCGTCAAAAATCCGCGTCACCGGCTCGCGCATGACGACAAAGAATTACTACAGCCACTCGCTGTATATCGGCGGCCTGCGCACAGTGCCGCTGAACGAGCTGCTGAAGACCAAGCCTGAGCGGGTGATCCGCAACGCCGTGTGGGGCATGATCCCCAAAGGCCGGCTTGGCCACAAGATGATCAAGAAACTCAAGGTTTATGGCGACGACAAGCACGAGCATGTCGCCCAGGCCCCGACACCGCTGGAGTTGGCGGCATAACGCCGGATTTGCAGGAGAGCCATGTCTGAGACACAACAGTACTTTGAAGGCGTTGGACGCCGCAAGACAAGCACCGCGCGCGCGCGCCTGTATCCGCAGGGCAGCGGCCGCGTGACGGTGAACGACAAGCCGCTGGCTGAATATTTCGGCCGCGATGTCGATTCGACCGCGGTCAATGCGCCGTTGAAAGTGACGGGCACCGACTCACGCTACAACGTGAGCGTGCACGTGCTCGGCGGCGGCATCACCGGGCAATCCATTGCCGCGCGCATGGCCATCGCCCGCGCGTTGCTGGAGATCGACCAGGAGTATCGCGCGCAGCTCAAAGACGCGGGCTTTCTCAGCCGTGACCCGCGCGAAAAGGAACGCAAGAAGCCAGGCCTCAAGCGCGCGCGCAAGGGCCCGACCTACACCAAGCGCTAAAGAATTTGGCGGCTATGCGATCTGGCTTTATGCACGGCATAACGCCAGTTCGCAGATCGCCAAATGGAGAGATCCCAATGAACCTCGTCGAATCGCTCGAAAAGAGTTTGATCCCCAACCCGAAGATCCCGGCGCTGGCCGCGGGCGATCTGGTGCGCGTGCATCAGAGAATTGTCGAAGGCGAACGCGAGCGCATCCAGGTGTTTCAAGGCACCGTGATCCGCCTGCGCCGCGGCGGCGCGAACGCCAACTTTACCGTCCGGCGCCTGGCCAGCAACAACATCGGCGTGGAGCGCACCTATCTGTTGATGTCGCCGCGCATCGAAAAAGTCGAAGTGATGCGGCACGCCAAAGTGCGCCGCGCGCAGCTGTATTACTTCCGCGAACTGCGCGGCAAGTCAGCGCGCTTGAAGGAAAACCTGTCTGAGCGCGCAAAGCCTGCCAAGGCCGCAGCGGCGCCGGCCGCGTCCGCTCCTGCTGCTGAATGAGATTGAATCGGGTTCCCGCAAAAGGAACCCGATTTGCATGTACGCCATGACCAAACCCGTCATTTTGGTGCCCATCCCGGTGCAAGATGCCGAGCATCGGCGCTATCAGCTCGGCAAGCACTACGTCAACAGCCTGATCGCCTGTGGCGCGGTTCCGGTGCTGGCGCCGGTGCTGCTGGATGATGCGTCGCTGCGAGGGTTGTATGAGCGGGCCGATGGCGTGCTGCTGACCGGCGGCGACGACGTTGATCCCGCCCTGTTTGGAGAAGCGCCGCATCCGAAAACCGCGGGCATCGACGCCGATCGCGATCGCGCGGAAATGGTCCTGATGCAATGGGCGGCTGCCGACGACAAGCCGCTGCTCGGCATCTGCCGCGGCATTCAGATCATGAATGTTGCGCTGGGCGGATCGCTGATTCAGGACATTCCGTCGCAGGCGCCGAGCGATCTGGTTCATCCCGGCCATTGGGTTGGCGCGCGGCGCGATGAAGTGCATCACACCGTTTGCGTCGAAGCCAACACGCGGCTGGCGGGCATCGTCGGATTTGGCGATGTGGGCGTCAACAGTTTTCATCATCAGAGCATCAACCGCGCCGCCGAGCCCTTTCGCATCACCGCGCGCGCGCCGGACGGCATCGTCGAGGCGGTGGAAATTCCCGGGCACGCGTTTTGCGTCGGCGTGCAATGGCACCCGGAAGAGATGTCCGCCAGCCGCGCAGACATGATGCGACTGTTTCAGGCGCTGACAGACGCCTCTGCCTGACGGGCCTGCCAATTTCGACGCGCCTCGCGTAGAATACGGGCACATTCACCCTATCTGAACATCATGTTTGGCATCGATTTCAACAACCTGCCCATGGCATTGGGCATAATCCTGGGCGGCATGCTTGCAGCAAGCGTTGGACTGGGCCTGGTCATCGCTTTGCTCGCCCGCTTCGGATCACGCTTCTTCAAGACCAGCCTGCCGAGCGATGCGGCGCAAGCGCAGTTTGACAAAGCCTTTCGGACGCAGGCGCTTTCAGCGCCACGGCCCATGAGCGCCAACGCCGAACCGCTGGTCATTTCGCTGGTTGGCTTTGTCATATTCCTGGCGATTGGCGGACTGCTGCTCTCGCAAGTGCATGGCCCGAAACCAGTGGTCGATCGGGTGCCTGAGCCCGCTTCCGCCGAACAGGCGCCGTAATGCGCGTGACCCAGATGCTGCGCGCCGGCTTAGCCGGCGCGTTTCGTTTTTCCGGCCTGCCGCCTGTGAAGCCTAGAACGACAGCATGGCCTTGATCGTGCCCGTCTCCGGGCGCAGCCACGAAGGGAAGGCGGCAACCGTTTCCTCAGCCGTGGCGCGGTGGGTGATCCAGGGCCGGGTGTCCACCTCGCCCGCCCGGATATGCTGGATGATTCGCGTGAAATCATCCGGCAGCGCGTTGCGGCTTGCCAGCAAGGAGATTTCGCGCCGATGCAGGTGCGGATCGCTAAAGGTCAAGTCGGATTGCACCCAGCCCACATACACCAGCGTGCCGCCCGGGGCCACGTAGTCAAACGCGCGCGTCATGGATTCGGCGTTGCCGGTGGCGTCGATGACGGTGGTTGGCAGTTCGCCGTCGGTGGCTGCGAACAGGTCGTCCAGCGTGGATGGGCCGGTCAGAAATGTGTGCGCCAGGCCGAAAACCTCGCTGGCGAAGGCCAGTCGCTCGCTGTTGACATCCAGCGCCATCAAGTTTTTTGTGGCAAGCCGTGCAAAGGTCAGGGCTGAAAGGCCGATGGGCCCCGCGCCAATGACAAGCGTGTGGGCATCGCGCTCGATGCCGGCGCGTTGCACCGCATGCGCGCCGATGCCCAGCGTTTCGACAAGGGCCAATTGATCGTAGTCGAGATCGTTGGCCGCATGCAGCTTGTGCGCGGGCAGCACGATGAACTCGCGCATGCCGCCGTCGACGTGCACCCCGAGCACTTCCAGCTTGGCGCAACAGTTTTGCTTGCCCCGGCGGCAGGCCACGCAGCGGCCGCAATTCAGATACGGCTCAACCGAGCAACGATCGCCAATCCTGAGGGTGGAGACGCCGCTTCCGAGCGCCACCACTTCGACGCCAAGCTCATGGCCCATGATGCGCGGATAGGCCAAAAACGGGTTGCGGCCACGATAAGAATGCAGATCCGTGCCGCATACACCGACCCGGTGCACTCGCACCAGCGCCTCGCCGGGACCTGGATTTGACGGCGCTTCGGTGTCGATCAGCCGCAAGGTTTCCGGTGCGTTAAGGACTATCGTTTTCATGGATGAGGGAAGTTTAGCGCTTTATTGGACTCCGCCCGCCGTTTTCGTTTCCGATATTGCCGTCGGACACGGAGACTGAGACGGGGCGGCGGGAGAGCTATGTCCACCAGGTCTGCGCGATGTCGTAGGCAAATCGGGCAATCACGAGCGGAACCACGATCAGAAAAAGCTTGCGCACAAAGCCGCTGCCATACCGCAGCGCCAGCCGTGTGCCGACCATCGAGCCGAGCACATTGCTTCCGGCCATGAACAAACCAAGCGGCAATAGCACCAGCCCGGAATATAGAAAATACGACAGAGATGCGGCGTTGGTGGCGACGTTGATCACTTTGGCCGACGCCGAAGCCGCCAGAAAGCTAAAACCAAGCAGGCCCACAAAGGCGAACAGCAGAAAGCTGCCGGTGCCGGGACCCATGAAGCCGTCGTAAAAGCCCAGCAGCGCGCCGATCAGAACGCCGGCCAGCCGCTGTCGCCCCTCGCTTAGCTTCGGCGCGTGGATCTGGCCTAGGTTTTTGTTGCGCAAGGTGTAGATCGTCACAAAAACGAGAATGACCAGCACCAGCGGCTTGAACGCGACATTGCTCACATGCGTCACGGTCCATGCGCCGATAAACGAGGTGGCGGCGGCCACAGTGGCGGTGGGAAGCATGGTGCGCCACGGGATTGCGGTTTCGCGCGCATAGCGCAGCATTGCGGTGGCGGTGCCAAAGAACGAGCTGATGCGATTGGTGCCGAGCAGCAATGCTGCCTGTGACTGTGGAAAGGCGATAAACAGCGAAGGCAACTGCACCAGCCCGCCGCCGCCCACCACGGAATCGATCAGGCCGGCGACGAACGCCGCGGCGCACAATGCCAGCGTGGTAATCACGCCGGGCTCAGCTCCAGACGGCGGCGCATGTCCTGCGCACGCACAGCCGCCACCGCCTCGGTTGCGCGCGCATGCGCAGGCAGTCGCGAATGCCTGCGCTTGGTTGTCGAACTCATCGCGACGATTATCGCTTGTCGATCGCGCCACTGGCGCGGTTACGCGGCCAGCAACGCTTCGATATATGAGCCCGTCTCCAGCACGAGCGCATCGTCGCGTTCTCGCCCGACAATCTGCAGGCCAATCGGCAGACCGTCGACTGAATCGAACGGTACCGACAAGGCCGGAAATCCGGTAAAACTGAAGGGCAGGGTGAGGCGCACAAAAGCGGCCCTATGCTCGGTCGTTCCGCGCTCAAGCTCCACCGTGGCAGATCCGCGCATGGGCGCAGGCAGCGGCGCCGTGGGCAGCACGAGCGCATCGATAGCGGCCAGCGCCGCCGCAATTTCGGCCCGCATACCGGCGCGCTGGCGCTGACATTCAAAATATGCCTGCGCGCTGACGGTTTGACCTTCCCGCAGGCGGTCGAGCGTTTGCGGCAAAAAGTGTTGCGGCTCCCGTTGCAGCGCGGCGCGATGAATGAAAGCCGATTCTGCCGAGCGCAAGGGCGCGTAGATGGATAGCGCGTCGCCCATGCTGGGCGCTTCGACATCCACCAGCACGACGCCGCTCTCGCGCAGGCGGCTCAAGAGCGCTTCAAATGCAATGCGCGTGCGGGTGCCCAGCCAGCCGTCCAGAAAGCGGCGCGGCACACCCAGGCGCACCGGCCGCCATTGCGAGGCCGGCCGCAGGTGCAACGCGCGCTCTGCCAGCACTTCGGTTAGCAGGTGAATGTCGGCCACGCTGCGGGCAAGCGGACCGGCATGGTCGCAGCTCCAGCACAAGGGCAGCGCGCCATCAAGCGGGATAAGGCCAAAGGTGGGCTTGAAGCCGACGACGCCGCAGAATGCGGCCGGCACCCGCGCGGAGCCGGCCGTGTCGCTGCCAAGCGATGCCAGACCCATGCCCGTGGCCACGGCCACAGCCGATCCACCCGAAGAGCCGCCAGCCTGGCGGGCGGGG
>JANMNW010000585.1:0-23239 GCA_031368515.1 Chloroflexota bacterium | reverse complement strand
ATCGGGATTGTTCCAGCCAGCCTTAATTTTTTCCGACGAGCGCGCGGACGCCTCTGATCCGCGCACCCGCCGAATTACATCAGCGCTGCTCGCCACGCTGATTGCGCTGGCCGCCGGATTGTGCGTCGTCCTGCTGATCTGGGCGCCCTCGTGGCCCGTCACATTTTGGACCAATGTCGCCACGGCCGGCATCTGCACACTGGCTCTGCTTCTCGTCCAGCGTAACCACACGCATATCGCCGGTTTGCTGGCTTTTGTGGCTGTGTCGCTTCTGATCGCCCTTGACAGTCTCAATCCAGCGCGCTCGTTCGGTCTGGCCGCGCCGATCATGCCCGTGCTGCTGGTGTTTGTGGCCTTTCTCTTTGGACGGCGCGGAGTGTTTGCGGGCGCGCTGTTCAGCCTGGTTTGGCTGCTGTCGGTGGTGGCCATCAAAAACGCCCTTTGGCTCGAACGCCCGGCCGCCGCCTTGCGCATGCAGCTGATTGACGCCTCGGCCTACACGCTCTACATCGCCGCCACGACGTGCGTGATCGTGGCAGCCGTGCACTTCGTGTCGCTGGCCCAGCGCTCGGCGGCCGCCCAGGCGGTGGCGCTTTCACAACATGCGCGCGAGCTCGAAGCCGAGGTGGCGCAGCGCAAACGGCTGGAGATCGCCCACGCCCGGCGCGCACGCGAGATGGGCAAGCTGCTGCATATTTCGAACACGCTGACGTCAATGCTTGAGCTGCATCGGCTATTCGATCTGATCCTGCAGTCGCTCAAGGATGTCGTGGCATTTGACGAGGCGTATATCGCCGAATTCATCGTCGATCCCAACCCATTGTCGTCAGCTCCGGCGGACCCAGACGCGCGCACAGATGCGCGTATCGTCAGCGTGGCGGGCGCTGGCGCCGGGATGGTCAAAAACCAGCGCTGGCGCACCACCCTGCCACGCGACATCGCCATCGCCCACGTGCTTGAAACCCGCCAACCGCTGGTGATGCAGAATCTGGACAGCGACGACGCCCACACCAGCAGCTTCCGCAATTGGTTTGTCGGCAACGCGGGCGCTTGGGCGCGCCCGATGGCCTCGGCGATGGTGGTGCCGCTAGTTGCCGCCGACAACATCCTCGGGATCATGGTGTTGTGCACCTCGCTCAAAAGCTACTATGACGCGCACCGAGCCGATCTGGCTCTGGCGTTTGCAAACCAAGCGGCCATCGCCGCCGAAAACGCGCGCTTGCATGGCGAAGCCGTGCGCGGCGCGGCCATCAACGAACGGGCGCGGCTGGCGCGCGATTTGCACGACTCAGTATCGCAGTCGCTGTATGGCATCGTGCTCGGCGCGCGCACGGCACTGGCGGGAAGCGATGACCCGGCGCGCGTGGCGAGCGCGCTTGAATACGTGCTCAAGCTGGCCGAATCGGGATTGACGGAAATGCGCGCGCTGATCCGCGAACTGCGGCCGGAACAGCTGCAGGAAGGCAGCCTAGGCGCCGCGCTTCAACGCCAGGTGGAGGCGCTTTGCGCGCGCCATGCCATCGTCCTGACCAGCTCTTTGCTGGAGGACGAGCCGCAACTGCCGCCGCAGGCGAAAGAAGACGCGTATCGCATCGCCATCGAAGCGGCCAACAACGCGGTGAAGCACGCCGATGCCACGCACATCAACCTCACGGTGGCGCTACGCGGCGCATCGCTGTTCATCGAAGTGCGTGACAACGGGCGGGGGTTCGATCCTCTCGAAAAATTCGAGGGGCACTACGGGTTGCAGAGCATGAGCGAGCGCGCGGCGGCGTTGCGCGCCACCTTGCGCATCGACAGCGCGAGTGGATCGGGCACCACCGTGCAGTTGCTGCTGCCGATTGCCTGACCCGGCGCCGTCAACCGGCGTATTCGCGTCCTTTCCAGCGCACCCCACGCCCCGCCATGGCGCGCGCGGCGCCGCGCGCGGCGATCAGCAGATACGCAAGCGCGCCCGCTGGCGCCAGCACACCCAGCCAGCGCGGCTGCCGATAGACAGAGGCATATAGCCCGCCCCAGTACAGCTGAGCGGCGGCAAAAGTCGCAACGCCCGCGCCCAGCGCCGGCGCTGCCGTTTCTCCGGAGAGCAGAACCCATAGCACGCCTGTAAGCAACAGCAGCGTGGGAGCGACCGCGCTGGCCAGCAAATGCGCCACCGCGACAAATGCGCGCGCGCCAGCGCGCCGGCGGCCGGCCAACGCATGCTTGCCCAGGCCTTCGACGATCTCGGCAAAGCTGCGATACATGCGCACGGCTATATGCGCGCGGCCTTGCGCCAGGCCGAGGCGATAGCCCGAACGCCGCAGCAGCTGCGCAAACTCCACGTCTTCGAGCACCTTGTCTTTGACCGCCGCATGGCCATCCACAGCTCGATACACATCGGCGCGCACAAAAACACACTGGCCGTTGGCCAGCGCGGCATCGGGCGGCATCAGCGGATTGCGCATGCGCCGCAAAGGAAACGCCGCAAAGATGAATTGGAAGAACACCGGCAGAATGATCCGCTCGGACAGCGTGCCCAGTTCGTTGAATGGCAGCGCTGACAGCGCATCGAGCTGTTTGCGGCGCGCCTCGGCCAGCAGCGCGGCGACCAGGCCGGGTTCGGGGCGTGTGTCGGCATCGAGAAATAGAAGCCAGTTGCCGGCCGTCCGTTCGGCAAATGCGCGCGTCAGGCGAGCTCCGCCATCGCAGGCGTTGCACTTTCCCACCCACCCGGGCAGCAGCGGACGCCCGGCCACAATCTGCAATCTCGGCGCGTATTCGGCGGCATAGCATGCCAGAATGGCCGGCGTGGCATCGGTTGAGCCGTCATCAACCACCGTGACGTCAAACGAACAGCCCGTCTGGGCCAGGGCGCCGTCCAGGCAGCGGCCGATGCCGCGGGCCTCGTTGCGGGCGGGAATCACAATCGAAATGTGCGCGCCCAGTGTGTCGGGCGGTGGGTTCGGTGGCAATGCTTCGGCGCTGCGCAGCGCCGCCCCGTCCGCGTACAGCAACACGCAAACGACGCCCGCCAGCACAAGAAACAACGCAAGAGCCATCAAAGTTCGCCTAAAAGTATAATGGCCGCTCGCTCCACGATGAGCCTCAATCCCGAGGCAGTTATTTTCCATTCTTCTGCCTTTCTCCAAGATCCGAGGAAAAATCGACATGAGCAAAACACAAGCGCTGCGCGTACTGATCGCCGATGACGAGTCAATCATTCGAATGGGCTTGCGCACCATTCTGACCGAGCTGGGACACACTGTGTACAGCGCCGCCGATGGCATCGAAGCCGTCTCGCTGGCGCAGCGCGAAGAGCCGGACCTGGCGCTGCTCGACATTCGCATGCCGTTTCGCGACGGTCTCGAGGCGGCCACCGAAATCGTCAAGCACCGCCCAATCCCCATCATCATCCTGACCGCCTACAACGAAAATGGCCTGCTCGACCGGGCAGCCACCATCCCGGTGCAGGGCTATCTGATCAAACCGGTCAAAAAAGACGACCTCATCAGCACCATGCGGGTGGCGCTGGCCACCCACACCGACCGACGCCAGCTCAGCCAAAAAGTGGATGAGCTTGAAGAAAAGCTGACCGCCCGCAAACTCATCGACCGCGCCAAAGGCATCCTGATGAAAGAGGGGCTGGGTGAAGAAGAGGCCTATCACCACATCCAAATGACCGCGCGCTCGCGCCGTACCACCATGAGCAAGATCGCGCAGGAAGTAGTTGATCGCGGGACGAAATAGCGCAGGAGTCCCGAGTCCCGAGTGCTGAATACTCGGGACTGCGGACTCGGGACTGGGGCCTCACACTTCGGGACTCAGCACCGCCCGCATGTCATCCGGCAGCGGCGCATACAGCGTCATCTCGGCGCCCGTGGAAGGCAGGCGAAAACGAATTTCGCTGGCATGCAACAGGTGCCTCGGCGCGATGCGCTTGCTGAGCGGGTCGCGGCCGGCGCCGTACAACAAATCGCCAACGATTGGAAATCCGATCGACGCCAGGTGCACGCGCAGCTGATGCGTGCGGCCGGTGTGCGGGTGCGCCCGCACCAGTGTGTAGGGGCGTCGCTCGATGACGATGCGCTCGGCCGCCACAAACTCGGTCAGCGCCTCGCGGCCGCCGGATATCACGGCCATGCGCTGGCGATTGGATGGATCGCGCGCGATCGGCTTGGCGATCACGCCGCGCAACGGCTGCACCTCGCCCACACACAGCGCCAGATAGGTTTTGCGAATCTCGCGATGCTTGAATTGCGCCTGCAACGCGCGGTAGGCCGCATCGGTTTTGGCCACCAGAAGCACGCCGCTGGTCTCCTTATCCAGGCGATGAACGATGCCCGGGCGCGCCTCATCGCCCACCTCGGCCACTTCCGGCGCGTGCGCCAGCATTGCATTGACCAGCGTGCCTGCGGCGTTGCCTGCGCCGGGATGCACGACCATGCCGGCAGGCTTGTCGACGGCCACCACATCGGCGTCTTCATACAATACGGCCAGCGGCAAGGCTTCGGCCTGGGGCGCGGCCGGCGCCGCATCCGGCGCATCGATATCGATCACATCGCCCGGCGCCACACTGTCGCTGGCCGAGTTGCGCGGCAGGCCGTTAACGCGCACCGCGCCCGAGTCGATCCATCGCTGCGCCGCGCTGCGGCTGGCGTCGGGCAGCAACACCGCGATGCTCTTATCCAGCCGATTGGCTTTGCGAACGACGAGGTGATGGCGCATGAGGGGCGCCCTATGCGGCGACCAGCGCCTGCTTCAGCGCATCGGTCAACAAGTGCATGACCACCGAGTGCGCGTCTTCGATGTAGCCGTAGTGGGTGTTGCGCACGGTGACGCTGGTGTTCAGCATGGCTCGGACGGCGCCGCCTTCAAAGCCCAGGAGCCCCAGCGTTTCGACTTCAAGCTCGGCCGCGGTTTCCAACGCGCGCAGAATGTTCGGCGAGTTGCCGCTGGCGCTGATCACCAGCAGTGCGTCGCCGGGATTGGCCAGGTTGCGCAGCTGCTCGGAAAACACCACGTCGTAGCCTACATCGTTGGCATAGGCGGTCAACACGGGCATGTTGTCGGTGAGCGCGATCACACGGAACCGTTTGGCACGCGGATCGATGCGCTTGCCCAGCATGGTTTTGCCAAAATCGGCGGCCATGTGCGAGGCCGTAGCCGCGCTGCCGCCATTGCCGGCGATAAAAAACTGGCGTCGATCGCGGTAGGCAGCCAGCACACGCTGTGTCAATGCATCCAGTTCAGCGGTGTCGATGCCGGCCAATGTGCTCGCAAAACCAGAGAGATAGTCGGCTGCAAATGTGGGTGAAAGGGTCATTTATGAAGCTCCAGTGTGTGCCATTGTGCGTGAAATCCGATCCAGCGCGTCGGCCAGATTATCTGCGATTTCGAACAGGCGTTGTTCCGGCGCTTCTTGCCCGGCGGCCAGCTGAGCGTCACCCAACCCGGTGCGCACCAGCACGCAGCGCGTGCCCGCGGCGCTGCCAGCCTGCATGTCGGTGAGGTTGTCGCCTATCATCCAGCTGCGGGACAGGTCCAGGTCCAGCTCGCGCGCGGCGCGCAGCAGCATCCCGGGCCGCGGTTTGCGGCAGTCGCAGCCGGCATCGGCCCGATGCGGGCAAAAATAGGCGCGGTCGATGCGCCCGCCCTGCTCGCATACTGTGGCGGCCACGCGCAGGTTGATCGCCTCAGCCACCGCATAATCGATCAAGCCTTTGCCCACGCCAGCCTGGTTTGAGACCACAACAAACGCGTGCGGCCATGCCGCCGCCCGGCGCATGGCCTCAAACGTGTGGGCAAAGAAGGCCACATCGTCCCACAAGCGCACGTAGTGATCGCGGTTTTCGATCAGCACGCCGTCGCGGTCGAGAAAGATGGCAGGTCGCATAAAAAAACCGCCACGTGAACGTGGCGGGTTTGATGGTGTTGCGGTGGCTGGCAACCGCCCGCCGCTAGGCTGCGGCTTTGACCACGGCGCCGAAGGCTGCGGCGTCGCGCGCCGCCAAATCAGCCAGAATCTTGCGGTCCAGCGCGATGCCGGCAGTTTTGAGCGCGTTGATCAGCCGGCTGTAGGTCGTGCCGTTCTCGCGCGCGGCGGCGTTGATGCGCTGAATCCACAACGCATGCAGTTCGCGGCGATGGTTGCGGCGATCTTCGGTCGCATAGGAAAGCGCGTGCAGGCGCGCTTCATGCGCCTTGCGGATGTGCTTGTGGCGCGCGCCAAACTGGCCCTTGGTGTCGGCCAGGATACGATTGTGGCGCCTGCGCGCCTTGACTCCACCTTTTACTCTTGCCATTTCTTTTAGAGGGGACAGCCGATAGCAGATAGTTGATAGTAAGTTCTATCCACTATCACCATCCACTATCTACTTGTTGGACATGTACGGCGCCAGGCGCTTGATGCGGCGGACGATGTTGTCGCCCTGCACTTCGGTCATCACGCCAAACAACGCTTTGACGCGCTGCGGCTTTTTGCGGCGAAAGTGGCTCTTGCCCTGGTTCGTGCGCATCACTTTGCCGCTGCCAGTGACCTTGAACCGCTTGGACGTAGCTTTGTGTGTCTTCAACTTCGGCATGATTTGTACTCTCTCGAATCCTGTTGCCCATCAGCGCCGACAGCGCGGGCTGCTTACGGCAAACCAAACTGCTCATTTGCGCGCTTTTGCGCCAACTTGCCCCGGCTGATCTGCTTGCGTTCCTTCGCCTTTTCTTCGGGCGCAGGCGCATATTTCGGAGCCGCCTGAAGCTCAACTTCCGGCGTGTCGTCCTCGTCGACATTGTCGACAACGGCCGCCGCTGCCGCCTGCTCCGCTTCTTCGTCGTAACCCGCCGCTTTGTCAACCTCGCGCTCGCGCTCAATGCGATCCTGGGTTGCGCGCAGGTGCGCCGCGGCCAAGGTCGCCTGGCTGGGAGCCATGATCAACAGCATGGTGCGGCCTTCAATGTTGGGCATGGTCTCGACATACGCCAGATCGCTGGTCGCTTCGACTACCTTTTGCAACATGCCGCGCGCCACATGCAGGTGAGCCATCTCTCGACCCTTAAAACGCAGCGTCACTTTCACCTTATTGCCAGACTCCAGAAAGCGGCGGGCCGAGCGAATTTTGAAGCCCAGATGATGCTCGGTCGTCTTGGGCCGCAGCTGCACGCCCTTGATTTCAACCGATGTCTGGCTTTTCTTGGCCGCCCGGTCTTTCTTTTCCTTCTCATACATGAACTTTCCATAGTCCATGATGCGGCAGACGGGCGGGTTCGCAGTCGGCGCTACCTCGATCAAGTCCATGTGCATGGCACGCGCCAGATCGTAGGCGTCGCGGGTGTCTAGCACGCCTTTGTTCTCACCATCGCTCATGATCACGCGCACTTGTTGCGCGCGAATCTGATTGTTGATTCTGAACTCCGGCTGATAGTTATTGTGATGCGTTCTTGGGTACGAGATACTAAGTCCTCCTCCGCTTGTGGCGGCCTATGCCTCCGCCCTGAACTGGGCAGCGGGCAATTATATACGGCCTTTTCCCATTCGTGCTACCATCTTGCGCGCCGCCATGAACGCCGAACCTACCCGTACGGGCCAGCACCGCAGCATCTTTTGGTTCGACGCCCTCAGCACCATGGCTTGGCAGATGTGCCTGACCAGCCCGCTGATCCTGTTCATGCGCGAATTGGGCGCCCCGGCTTTGGCCCTGGGCCTGCTGACCGGGCTCAACCCGCTGCTCACTTTGCTGCAGCTGCCCATGGCCCGGCGCGTCCAAACCTCCGGCCACCGGCGGCTCATGTTGTTTGGGTGGACCACCCGCACCGTTGTCATCACCCCACTGGTCGCCCTGCCCTGGTTGGCCGACAGCCTGGGCCGGTCCGTCACCATCGTGATTGTTTTGGCGCTGGTCGCCCTATTTATGTGCCTGCGCTCGGTGGCGGTTGTGGCCTGGATGCCATGGATCAGTGCGCTGATCCCGGCCAAGACACGCGGCGCGTTTCTGGCCCGCGACCGCTTTTTCATGACCATCACCACGCTGGTCGGTCTGGGGCTGTCTGGCTTGTTGCTGACTGGCACGCACATCGGTAACTACGCCTGGGTCTTTCTCATCGGCACAGCAGCCGCCTATGGCAGCCTGTACTTTCTTGCGCGCATCCCTGAACCACAGGCACAGGCGCCGGAAAAAGCAGCAGCGCACAGCGACAACAAGAGCGCCACCCTGATCCGGCGCGCGTTTGCCTTGCACTCATTTCGCCGTCTGGTGCTGTTCGCCGCGCCAGCTCAAGCGGTGAATGTGGGCGCTGCGGCGTTTGTCACTGTCTTCGCGCGCACCCGCGCAGGGTTGACCGACAGCACGCTGCTGTGGCTTACGGCAGGCAGCTCGCTGCTGGTCATGGCGGCCATGGCCTGGGTGCGCGATCGGCTTGACCGCCATGGCAGCAAGCCGTTTTTGTGGATCACACTGGGCTGGTGGGCGGCGGCGGCGATGGGCTGGCTGCTGATCGGCGCCGCCGGCAGCTCCGGCGCGTCGGCCATCGCAGCGGTGCTCATCGTAGTTTCCAACGCATTCGCCTGGCTTTTCGAAGTTTTTACAATGCGTTTGATGATGAACACCATTACAAGTGAGACCACCGACACAACCATCTTCGCGGTCTATTCAGTGGTGGTGAACATGATCGCCGGTGCCGCGCCAATCCTGCTGGGCGCGCTGCTGGATGGATTGCGCGCGTTTGAAGCGCGCCCGGCCGGCCTGCACATCGACAACTACAGCGTGTTGTTCGCACTGTTGCTGGCCATGATCGCTATTGCCGCGTCGGCGCTTCGCAATGTGCGAAACCTATGATCGACTCTCCCGATGCCAAGCGCACCTATCAATTCGACCGCCTGCGCGCGCTCAGCAACGGCATCATCGACAGCGCCAGCGCAACGTTTCTGCTGCTCATCGCGGTGCAGGCCTTTCACGCCGATGCGCTGAGCAAGTCGCTGATTGTGATGGGCTCCAACATTGGCCTGCTGCTCACGTTGTGGCTGGTGCCGTTTGCCGCGCGCTCGCGAGCCACATCGATGCAGCTCGCGTCGATTCTGCTGGGCGCCGGTTCGCTGGGGTTTGCCGCGGCGGCGCTGGTGCCGGCGTTGCCTATGCTGGTGGCCGGTTCAATTTTGGCAATGGCCTGCGCCAACCTGATCATCCCGCTGCTGACGCTGACCTATCAGCGCAACTACCCCCCCCGCGCGCGCGGCCAGTTTGTATCGCGCACGCTGGTCATTCGGGTGGCGACGGCGGCGCTGGCCGGCGAGTTGGGCGGCCGCCTGCTCAATGCCGACATCGGGCTGTTTCGCTGGATGCTGCTGGTGTTTGCGCTGGCCATGGCCGGCGGCGCGCTGGCCGTGCGCCAAATCCCATCTGAACCCCTGCAAACCACCGCCGCGGCCGGCGGTGTGCGCCACTCGCCCTTTCACGCTATGCGCTTCATCAAAACCGACCGCACGTTGCGCTTCACGCTGGCGGCGTGGATGCTGATGGGCTTTGCCAATCTGATGATGCTGCCGCTGCGCGTGGAGTTTCTGGCCAGCCCGCGCTATGGCATCCAGCTTGAGCCGCAGCAGATCGCGCTCTACACGATTGTGGCGCCCAGCCTGGTGCGCATCCTGCTCACGCCGGTGTGGGGCCGGCTGTTCGACCGCATGAATTTCTTCGCCATGCGCATCCTGCTCAACATCGGCTTTGCACTGGGCACCGCCGCGTTTTTCGTGGGCACCAGCTCGGCCGGATTGATGTTTGGCGCGATCGTGTTTGGCGCATCGGCCGCCGGCGGGGAACTGGCCTGGAGCCTGTGGGTGACCAAAATCTCGCCGCCCGAAAACGTGGCCGAATACATGTCGGTTCACACATTCTTTACTGGTGTTCGCGGCATGCTCGCGCCGCTGATTGCCTTTCAACTGGTCGCAACCGTGCCCATCGCCGTCATGGGCTTCGCCTGCGCAATCATGATCGTGCTGGCGTCGCTGATCTTGATCCCCGAATGGCGCGCCAGCCGCTCGGCGCGCGCGGTTGCGCCGTAGCGACACGCGCGGCCGACGCAATTCTGTGTTCCCGGGCGCAATTAACCCGTGCGCCCGCGGCTTCCCCAGAGCATTAGAGCGGCATACAATCCGTTCTGTGAAACTGAGCAAAATCACCACCCCCGCCGGCTCGCGCTGGCTGCTGGACGGCGCGTCGTTGCCGTCCTGGTTTTCATTGGGCGCGTTGCTGGAAATGACGGCGCAACAGATGCCCGCCTTCTTAAGCGCAAGCGTCACAAGCGAACGCGTCAATGGCGCGCCGCTCGCTCCCATCGATGCAACACAAGAAGTATGGGCCAGCGGCGTGACCTATCTGCGCAGCCGTGATGCGCGCAAGGCCGAGTCGAGCGTGGCCGATGTCTACCAGCTGGTCTACGACGCCGAGCGCCCGGAGCTGTTCAGCAAGTCAATCGGCTGGCGCGTGGTCGCGTCCGGCCAGCCGGTGCGCATTCGTCACGACGCCACCTGGAACGTGCCTGAACCCGAACTGGTGCTGGTGATCAACGCGCACGCCGAAATCGTGGGCTACACCGCGGGCAACGACATGTCGTCGCGCGATATCGAAGGCCAAAACCCGCTCTATCTGCCACAAGCCAAAGTTTACAACGGCTCGTGCGCGCTGGGATCGGAAATTGTGTTGTGCAGCGCCGACGCCATGCGCACCCTGCCCGTGCGCGTCAGCATCGAACGCGGCGGCACGGAGGTGTTTGGCGGAACCACCAGCATTGACCGCATGAAACGCGCGCTGCCTGAACTGATGACCTACTTGTATCGCGAGCTGTCGTTTCCGCAGGGTGCTTTCTTGATGACCGGCACCGGAGTGGTGCCAGCCGAAAGCTTCACGCTGGCCGCTGGCGATGTAGTGCGGATCGAAGTCGGCGATGTAAAGCTGTGGAACGCCGTTGGTTAACGCGGCTACCACATGCTCAAGCGCATGACGTTCTGTTCATAGAACCAGTGTGACGCGGCATCGGCATCTTCTTCGTCGAGACGCGTCACCAACAGTTCGCACACAGCGGGCTCCAGCGCAATCAGCTCGTGGATGAGCTGCGCCTTTTCCGCGCCGTCGGTCACGTCCTCGCAGCGCTGCAACAGCGTGCGCCAGTCTTGATGAAATTCGGTCAGCCAGACCAGAATCAGGCGTTGATGGTTGACGGTGAAGCGTTCTTCCTCGCCGGTGTTGGGGTTGATGCGCGCCAGCACCAGTTCGCCGCCAAGCGGCGGCGGGCGGCGTATCAGATTGAGCCGACGCTTCCCTGAGGTTAGGCGTCGGGCGGCGTGGTCGATCTCTTCGAAGACTTCGTCGCCGATGCGCCCGGTTCGGCGCAGAAAAGACCACAGTCGATGCACGGTGGCGATCAGCTCGCGGCGCTCATCCAGCGTCCAGCGCTGGAGATAACGTTGATCGACAAAATCGGTCGCCAGCTCGCTCAAGTGATAACCGCACACATCCTCCATCGAGCGGATCTCATGCGCGTTGTCGTCGAAGAACTCAAGCAGCGTCTCGATGCTGGTCCACAGCAGCATTGGGTTCATGCCACTTTTGCATGACGCGCGCAAAAACGTCTCAACCGCATCGCGCGGCAACGGCAACGCCACGCCGCGCATGTCATAGTGCGCGCGCAGGCCTTCGATGGCCTCCATCAAAAGTTGATCGGGCGGCGCCATGTGTCGCTCCAACGCGCGCTCTTCTTCGCGCCGAATGGCATCGTCCGACAAGATGCGCTTGAGCGGTTCACGCAGCTCATGCGGTATGACAGCAATCTTGGCCGGGCGTTTGGGCGCCGCTTTAACCGGCGGCAGCACGGCGGCGCGCGTGGATTTGCGCAGGCTGGCGCTGCGTCCGACAAACAACAGGGCGCGGCGGCGCAGCTCGCCCAGGCTGGAGGTTGGCGGCTGCTCGCTCCAGAACCAGCCATCGCCGGTCATATCGCCAAAGTCGCGTTCCAGCGTGCTTAACCGCAGCGATCCGCCGTTCTCCAGCACGCGGCGCAGAGCCGCGCGGGCGTGCGGTGGCAATTCCAGCACGCAACGCGCCAGGTCGTCGATGCGACACAGGCTGGCGATGACCGCCTCAATCCTGGCGCGCCGGGTGCGGCGAGCCGGACTGCCCAACTCTAGGTTTAGGGCACTACACGCTGCGTCGAGCCATTGGGCCGGGCTCTTTGTCAGCGCCGTGGCAAGACTTATGTCCGCGCTGATCGGTTTGTTGTCCTGAACCAGCCGCCACCGGTCGCCAATAAAGCGCGCGAACTCTTCGGTCATCTCAGGCGAGATGAACCCAAAATCATCGAGCGATTCGTAGTCGCCCAGATCGCCAAATTCGTCGTGCTCGTCGTCGCGGTTGTGGCGCATCACCTCGCTCCTCGCACGCGGTCGGCGTGCGTGTCACTGCTGGCCGGCTGTTTCGGCGCGCCTGCGAAAAGCAGCCACCCTGTCCACTACAGCGGCGTTGCCGAACATCACCCACGGGATCAGCCCAAAAAATATGAACAACGGCAACACCAGCAGGAATACACCGGTCATAACCAGCGCAACCACCAGCAATACAACGGTATACAACGGGTTCGCACCTGCGACAAGCGCAGAATTGCGCAGTGCCATGCGCCAGCGTTTGTCGTCCTGCTCCATCAAAAATGGAAACATGTAGAACTGAATCGCATTGACAAAAATCAAGCCGGCCAGCCAGGCACCTTGCACCCAAACCGCCCAGTTTGCATCAAACGTTCCATAAAACGAAAAATTGTAAATAATAAGCGCGCTGACAACAATAGGCGGCACGGCAAAGATCCACGAACGCACAAAATATGTTCGACACGCCTGCAGATAGTTGTCCCAGGTGATGGCAAAGCCGTTGGCGACGCGGTTGCACATGGCGTGCAATCCGGCCATCGCCGGCGGGCCCAGCACGATCGTCGCTTGCGCCAGCAGCGTGACGATGTTCATCAGCCCCAGCATCAGCATCTCGTCCCAAATGTCCCGCAATGCCCGTCCAATCACACGAATCGCGCCCATGCCGGGATTTTAGCGGCGAATGGCCAATGCGCTACCGGGATGCGCGGAACGTTAGCGCGCCCGGGTTTTCGCGCAGCATGGCGCGCGCGCGCTGTTTGATGGCCAGGCTTTCGCCTTCATCATCGCGCGTGGCCAGCAGCATCACCGGCGCCAGCGAATTGACGTGAATGAAGGCCTGCGCGCGTTCCGCCACCAGGGGCCGCTCCACCACCCCGCCAAAGCCGGCAAAGAGATCGACCGCCGGCGCGGCAGCCAGATCGCTTGAGCCGTCGCCCACCAGCAGCGCGCGCGCGTTCGGTCGGCGGGCTGCGCCGATGACATTGATTTTGCCATTCTGCGTGGTCAGCGCGCTGTCCTCGAACATCAAATATTCTTCATCAGGGTTGCCGTCGGCGTGCGCTTGATAGTCCCACCAGCGTCCGCTTAACGCGTTGTAGGCCAGCCCAACCGCATGAATGTCAGCGCGCTCCACGCCCAGCCACAAGCCAAAGCCAACCACCGCGTCGGCCAGCCCGCCGCTGACGATCAGCACGCGCTTGCCCAGACGCTGCAGCGCAGCGATGGTCTCGCGCGCGTCGGGCACCACCGTGCGCTTGTAAGCCGCTTCCACAGCGCTCATGTCGGCGCGGCGCGGCGCCAGCAGGCGCAGCCGTTCGGCATACACATCCTGCAGCATGATGAGGCCATTCATGGCGGCGTTGGTCAGCTCGACAATGCGCGCTTCGACGCCTTTGAGCCGAGCCAGCTCATCAATGCCTTCAATCGACGACAGTGTACTGTCGCAATCGAAAAAGATGTCGTCCACGGCGGCCCATTATCGGGCACGCGGCGCCTCTCTAGCTGACGGCCGGTTCGGCGGTGCGATCGACGCGTTCGACCAGGCTCAGATACTGATCGCCGGGCATGGCTTTGCCCACATACCAGCCCTGGATGAAGTCGCAGCCATGTTCGCGCAGCCACTCCACCTGGGCCAGTTGCTCGACGCCTTCGGCCACGGTCAAAATGTCGAGACCCTTGGCCAGTGCCAGAACCGCGCGCAGCACGCCTTCGTCTTTGCTGTCTACGCCGATGCCGTCGATAAACGACTTGTCGATTTTGACAAAGTCGACCGGCAGGTTCTTTAGAAAGACGATCGAAGTGTATCCGCGCCCGAAGTCGTCAATGGCCAGGCGAAAACCCATCTTGCGCAGGCTGTGCAAAACGCGATTGGTGGCTTCGGGGTCCTCGATCGCCGCGCTCTCGGTGATCTCGAGCGTAATCAGCTCCGGCGCCGCTTGCGTGCGCTTGAGCTGCTCGGTGACATAGCGCAGAAAGTCGCCGTCATGCACTGTGATGGCCGAGATGTTCACCGACAACGAGGCGCGCTTGCCGATGCGCAGCCATTCCGCCACCTGCTGAAAAGCGGTGCGCAACACCCACCGGTCGACCTCGAGAATGGCGCCCGACTCTTCGGCCAGCGGAATGAACACGCCGGGCGAGACCGGGCCGCGTTTGGGGTTCATCCACCGCACAAGCGCTTCTGCCTTCTCGATGGTGCCGGCCGCAATGTTCAGGATGGGCTGAAAGTGCAGCGCAAGCTGGTCGTTGCTGCTGATGGCCTCGCTCAGCTCGGCCTCCAACTGCACCTGCTCATCCATGTAGGTGCTGATTTCGGGGTTGTAAACCTGATAATGCTCGGCCTTTGTTTTGGCGCGATACATGCCGATCTCGGCATGCTGTTGCAGCACATTGATGTGGTTGCCGTCGCGCGGATACACCGCGATGCCGACGCTGCATTTGGCCTGAATCGTGTGACCGCGCACTTTGAACGGCGCTTCAAACTGCCCCAGCACGCAACGCGCGACGGCGACGCCGCGCTCCTCATCGCTGTCGAGCAGCAAGATCGCAAATTCATCGCCGCCCAGGCGCGCCAGGCGGTCGTCTGAATCCAGGCAGCTGTACACGCGGTTGGACACTTCAACCAGCAACACGTCGCCCACATCGTGGCCCAGCGTGTCGTTGACGGCTTTAAAGCGGTCAAGATCGAGATACAGAATCGCCAGCGGGCTCTTGGTCAGGTTGGACTTGGCGATGGCCACATCGGCCCAGGTCTTCCAGACCTTGCGGTTGCCAAAGCCGGTGAGCGAATCGTAGTAGGCAAGCTTTTCTATTTCGTCGGCATTGACGCGCTGCTCGGTAATATCCTGGATCGCGCCAATGGCCTTGACCACCCGGCGCTCATGATCCGACCAGATCGGCCGCGTGAACGCTTTCAGCCAGCGCGTCTCATCCGTCCCTTTGTAAACGATGCGAAACTCGGCCACATTCGTGTCGTTGTTGAGCACCCGGCGCAGCCGTTGCTCATAGACGTTGTGATCTTCCGGATCGACGATCGTGCGCCAGTTGCTTTCGAATTCCTCGCGCGTGTAGCCGGTTACTTTGACGATGGCGTCGGTCGACCACTCGCTGATGATCTGCTGGTCGGCGGTGATGCGCCAGCCAAAGGCATAGTCGGAGGTCAGCTCAGACACGGCGCGAAAGCGCGCCTCGCGTTCTTTCAGGCTTTCGGTGCTGGCTTCGACGCGCGCCTCCAGGTCGGCGCGCATGCGCTCCAGCGCGCGGTTGTCATCGCTCACCTTGCCCAGCTCGTTGACGCTGGTGTCGTAACGCCAGGACAGGCTCAGGATCATGCCGACTGCATGGGCGAGAGTGTTAACCCACCCGATTCCGCTGTACCAAGGCGTGTGTGGCACCATGCCCAGCCGCTCGCCAAACAACAGCGCAAGCGAAATGGCGGACCACAAAATCGTCGGGACAAACAGCGATCGCGGCGCATACAGATAGATCTGGCTCATGGCGATGGCCAGTGACGGCACAAACAAAAGCACCCGGCCACCCGCAGAATCGGCCAGCGTCATAACGATGGAGAAAATGAACACGCCAGCATTCAGCGCCATCGTGGCCATCGGCATGGCGCCGCGAGACACGAGCGCCCGCACCACTATCAACAGCACCGTGATCAGACCGGCGGTGATGGTCATGAGCGACATGCCGGCGGATGTGTCCGTGCCCATCAGCATGTAGATGCCGAACCCGGTAAGCGCGATGCAGACGATGATGGCCAGCACTTGTGTGCGGATGACCCAGCTCGGCTCATGGAGGCGCTGGTTTTTGGCCGTGCGTGAAGAAGGCATGACGAATTGAATTGCGACGAAGGTTGCGACGTTCCGGTATGAGGCAAATTGCTACAATTTGTATTCAAATTATAGTGGTCGCGCGCAGATCACCATGAGACTTTTGAATGAGTATCGCCGCCAGGCTAAGTGTTTTCGATATGAACAATATGCAAATCATTGACCGAGTTGTCATTACGCCAATCGCGATCGCCGACCCACCCCTACGTAATGCTGCGGGGTTGCACGCCCCATACGCGCTGCGCGTGGTTGTCGAGCTGATCACCCGCGACGGCTTGTATGGCCTGGGTGAGATTCCCAGCAGCGTCGAAGTCGAAGCCGATCTGCGGGCGGTGGCGCCGCTGCTGATCGGGCAGGATGCGTTCCAGCTCAACCGGATGGGCGGCTTGCTCGAGCAGCACTTCGCCGGCGAACGCGCCGTCGGCGCGCAACATATGCGGACGACGATTCAAACCCGACGGGCCGCCCGCCTGATGGGCGCGATTGAAATCGCCTGTTTCGACATTATGGGCAAAGCCTGCGGCCGTCCGGTCTGCGATTTGCTGGGCGGCCGGGTGCGCGACCGCGTGCCATTTTCAGCCTATTTGTTTTTTAAGCATCGCGGCGCCGGCGGCGCGCTGGGGTTTGGCATCGACGACGCAGCCACGGGCTGGGCGGCCGAGCGTCAGGCTGAAGCGCTGACGCCCAACGCCATGGTGCGGCAAGCGCGCGCCATGTGCGATGCGTTCGGCTTCAAGTCGATCAAAGTCAAGGGCGGCACGCTTGACCCGGAGATCGAAGTCGCCACCATGTTGGCCCTGCGCGACGCCTTTGGGCCAGGCACGCCGTTGCGCCTGGACCCAAACGCGGTGTGGTCGCTGCCCACAGCCATCAAATATGGCAAGCAGCTGGAAGGCGTGCTCGAATACTACGAAGACCCGGTGCGGGGCCAGGAAGACATGGCTGCAGTTGCCGCCGCCGTAAACCTGCCGCTGGCCACCAACATGTGCACCGTCGGCTTTGAAGACCTGCCCGGCAGCGCGCGCCTGGGCAGCGAGCACATCATATTGAGCGATCATCACTTCTGGGGCGGCCTGCGCGCCTCGGTCGAACTGGCGCGCTTTTGCCGCGCGTTCGGGCGCGGCCTGTCGATGCACTCCAACTCGCATATCGGCATTTCGCTGATGGCCATGGCGCATCTGGCCGCCGCCACGCCCAACCTAACCTACGCCTGCGACACGCACTACCCGTGGCAAAACGAAGACGTGATCGCGGGAGGGCGCGTGCCCATCGTCGACGGCTGCGTCACGGTCGGCAATGCGCCCGGCCTGGGAATCGAGCTAGACCGCCCTGCCCTAGCGCGCCTGCACGAGAATTATTTGCGCTGCGGCCTGACCAAACGCGATGACGAGATTGAAATGCAAAAAGTCGAGCCGGGGTGGAAGTTTGAGGCGACGCGCTGGTGAGCGGAAGTTGCCGCACTGCCAGCACCTTCTACCCTAGAACTCATCCTGAAAATGTGGGCCCCACCTTTTTCGCCAACGTTTTAGGTGTGCAAGCAAGGGGGAGTCCACATTTTAGGATGAGTTCTAGACCAACCCCGTCTGGCTGTAATCGCCGAGCATCAGGCGGTAGCCGTGCGGTTTCATCGGCGCGCGCGTGACAATCGAACGGCGGCCGATCAAGCTGTCATGGATGCGCGCCGGAATGTCGCGAATCTCGCAGTGCTCCAGCACGATGCTGCGGTCTATTTCGGCATTTTCAATGACGCAATCGCTGTGGATGCTGGTGAACGGGCCGATATAGCTGTTTACAACGCGCGTGTTCTCGCCAATGATGACCGGGCCGCGCACGATGCTGTTGATCACCCGCGCGCCTTTCTCCAAAGTTACCCGCGCGTCAACTTCCGAGTTTTCGATAGTGCCTTCGTTTGCCGGCACAAGCTCCTCAAGCACCAGCGAGTTGGCCTCCAGCATGTCCTCGCGCTTTCCGGTATCCACCCACCAGCCGGAGTGAACGTAGGGGAACACGCGCCGGCCGTTGCTCACCAGCCACTGAATCGCATCGGTGATTTCCAGCTCGCCGCGGCCGGATGGCTTGATCGCATTGACCGCCTCAAAGATGTGCTTGTCGAACATATACACGCCGACCAAAGCCAGATCGCTGGGGGGATCCTTTGGCTTTTCAATCAGCCGCTCGATCTTGCCATCGGCATCCAGCACCGCCACGCCATAGGAACGCGCATCCGGCACGCGCTTTAATACGATCTGGCAGTTGTAGTCGGAATTGGCATATTGCTGGATCAGCTTGTGAATGCCGCCCTGAATGCAGTTGTCTCCGAGAAACATCACAAAACGATCGTCGCCCAAAAAATCGCGGCTGATTTTGACCGCATGCGCCAGGCCGGCCGGGCGGTCCTGCGTGATGAAGGTGACTTTGACGCCCCAGCGCGAGCCATCACCCACCTGCGCCATGACCTCTTCGTCGGTGGGCGGGCCGACCACCACGCCGATGTCGGAGACGCCGGCATCGCGGATCGACTCAATCACGCGAAACAGCACAGGCTTGTTGGCCAGTGGAATAAGCTGCTTGGCGCTGGTAAAGGTAAGCGGGCGCAGGCGCGTGCCCTTGCCGCCGCTGAGAATAAGTCCTTTCATGATGTGGGTGTGATTGTATTTGTGTTGCTGTCGCTGAGGCGCGCCAAAATCGGTCTGTCGCCCGGCAATGGGACAGCCGGAGGGGAATCGGCGCCGATACTCGCCGCCTCAGCATAGCCAGTCCGGGCCGGGTGCGGCATCCATACTTTGGCCGAAGCGTTTAAAGGCGCCGCAGCCACAACCGCGCGGCCCTCAGGCAATCAGCTCGATTTTGATCACGTCGTAGGCTGTGCCGCGTTGCATCAGGTCGAACACGCGCTTGATCAACCCGTATTTTTTTGTGACCAGGGCGTTGATGCGCACGTCTTCCTGCGCCGGAAGAATGGTCGCCCGGCCAGTCACCCAGGGGCCAGTGAGCACCCCGCGGCCGGTGCATGGCGCCACGCGCACAAGCGGATTGTTGCGCGAGCGCTTGACTTTGCCAGCATTCACGACGGTGCGCACGAAAAGCGCGCCGTTTTCTACGACAAACCACACCGGCGTCCGCATGGGCTGACCGCTTTTGCGCAGCGTTTCAAGGTTGATGTAATTCTCTTTGGCAAACTGTTTCATTAATAGTCCAATTCCTGGGCTTCCGACAAATCGATCAGGCGCGCCTCTTCATCAGGCGCTTCCGCCCCTTCCGGTGCGCCGATGCGGCGGCACAACGTTCGAAACGTGCAATACGTGCAGTGCCGCTCATCCAGCGTCTTTTCAAACGCATCCTCCACATCGGCGGCCGCTGCGCGTCGCGCGCAATCCTGCACTTGCTCAAGCAGCCAGGCGCGATCGGCCTCATAGGCCGCCTGCGAATAGCGTATCTCCACCCACGGCTGCTCTGGAAAATTCGCCAGCCAATAGCGCATCACGCACTGTTCCGGCGCCAGAGCCCGCCCGCCGTTATATGGCGCGCCGGCCGTGGCCAGCACATACAGATAAACGCGGGTTTGCGCGCGCTGGCGCAGAAATGCCTCGGTTGGCGCGCGCTCGCTGCGCAGCGTCTTCCAATCCACAACCACCACATCGCCGCGCCCGGCGCTTTCCGGCGCATCGTCAAAAGCCAGCAAGTCAAAGCGGCCATACACGCGTGTGTCACCCAACGGGGCGACCAGCGCCAGCTCCGGCACTCGCTGTGGCGGCAGCGCGCTGAAGTCCTCCGCCAGAAAGCGCGCCCACCAGACGGAGAGCTCGGGGTCTTGAGTCCCGAGTCCCAAGCCTGGAGTCCCGAGTCCCGAGTCCCGAGTCCCGAGTCCCGGGCCTTGAGTCCCGAGTCCCGAGTCCCGCGTCAAGGCGTCATTCTCGCGACTTGGGTCTAGCGACTGGGGACTCGGGACTCGGGACTCAAGACCTCGAACCGGCAGCCAATACCGCTCAATCCATTGGTGCAACAGCGCGCCTTTGCGCAGATACTCGCGATACGTGAGCGCATCCATGCCCCACGGCGCGCTCTCAATCAACGGCCAGGCCTGATGCGCGATGTGGCGCAGATAAAAGCGGCGCGGGCACGCCGCAAAATCGGCCAAGCTGTGCTGGCTGAAATAGAACGCCGGATCGATCATGCTGCGTAGTTGAACACCTTGCGCGCCGCCAGCGCGAGCACGCTGTCACGGTTGAAACGCGATTTGCTGTAGCTCAATATCATCTCACGTCGCGCGCGCGTCACCCCCACGTAGAGCAAGCGCAAGCGCTCTGAGATGTACTCGATGTGGGCCCTGCGCAGCGTGCCGCCATCCCCGCGCGCATCGTCATCTCGCGCGCCGCGCAGCAACTGCTGCATCTCCACGCGCGCCTCGGTGCCCGGGTCGTGCCCGCCCAGGAACCACAGCTCGCCGCGAAAGTCGCCGTCCGCATCGTGCGGAAATTCGACTTCATCGACGCCGGTGATATACACCCGATCCCATTCCAGCCCCTTGGCTTTGTGCAGTGTAGTGAGCGTGATCACGCCCGGTATGGGTTCAAAGCCGGATTCGATCAGCGCATTGCTCAAGTATTTCTGTCGATTGGCCGCGATCTCATCCAGTTCGTGCGCAAGATCGGCCAATTGCGCGGTGGGATTTACCGACACATACCGGCGCAGGCTCACCGCCAGGCTGTGCGCGATGGCCAGATCGTTGTCCGCGCTAAGCGTATCCTGCGCCACTGTCAGCACCAGCTGATCGATCGGCAGCGCGCTGGCCCGCAGCCACTTGCCGGCCAGCTGGGCAATGCGATCAAGCTCGCGCTGCTCGTCGGCGGTCACCACCACCGCCTCCGGCAGCGCCGGCTCCTGAGCGGGAGATGGAAATACAAGTCGCTCGGGTTGCACGCTGCGCAGCAACGTGCGCATGCGACCGCGCGCTTCGCTGGCCGGCGCGACGATCGCCGCAGGCACGTTCGCAGCCGCAGTCGCAGCCGTCACAGCGGCCAGCCCTGCCAATGCATCGCGCAAATCGGCCAGCGCATAGGTGTTGGTGGGTTGCGCGCAGAATTTGACCGCGCTGGCCAGCAGCCGCGCCACATCGCGCACCGGCTGCGCGTTGCGCAGCTGATCCTGATACAACAACCGCTCCGGATGGCGCGCCTGCAGCTGCTCCAACGCATCCACTACGCGTTTGCCGGCGTTGTTGGTCGGCGCCAGGATGCAACACGTGCGCTGCGGGTTGTCGAGTACATAGCGCACCGCGCTCTGCGCCACCTTGAGCGTCTCGGCGTCTTCATCGGCAAACGCATGCACATGAATGCGCGCCTCCGAATCCGGCGGATTCTGTTGCGGGTCGTCCGGCGGTGTGGGTTTGATCAGCACTTCGTCGGTCAGCGCTTCGCCGCGCACATCGGCGTCCGGGTGCTCGCGCGCCGACCAGAGGGCCAGCGCGTTGGCGGCATCGATGATCCTGGGAGCGCTGCGGCCGCTTACCGACAATGGCAGCCGCTGCACATCCGCGCGCTGCAAAAATTCGCGGAAGAAACGCACATCCGACGCGGTGAACGTGGTCATGATGGCCTGATTGGGATCGCCCACCCGCACCCAGTTGCCGTGCCCGCTGGAAAGCTGCTTGAGAATCTCTTCCTGAAGCGGCGTGCTGTCTTGCGCTTCGTCTTCGAGTATGAACGGATAGCGCGCGCCCAGGCGCTGCCGAAAGTCCGCGTCGTTTTCGAGCGCGCGAATGGCGCCCCAGATCAGATCGTCAAAATCCAGGCGGCCGCCGGCGATCAAAATGCGCTCATAGCGGTCGTAGATGGCGGCGCCAATGCGCAGAAACGGCGAAACCGGCCGCGCGCTGGCGGCGATGGCGCTCTGCAGCTGCACCGCGCTGGTACGCAGGTTCTTTGCCAGGCGCGTCACTTCATAGCCCAGGCGCACCGTCGCTTCACGCCATTGCTCCTCGACCGCCAGGCGGCGCTGCGCCTGCAAATCCTGCGGCAGATAGCTTTGCCATTCGGCCGGGTATTGCTGCACAAACCATCTCACGGCTTCGGGCATCGCAGTGCGGCCGCTCAGCTCGTCATCGACGCGAAAGTCGCTGACGGTGCCGGCCAGATCGGGCCGCTCGCGGATGATGGCCGAGGCCAGCCCATGCAGCGTAAACACGCGATAGCCGCCATCCATCATGCCGGCGTCGGCCAGCATGCGGCGCACCCGGGCCTTGATATTGTCGACCGCCGAATTGGTGAAGGTGACGATAAGGATGTCACTTTCGACCGGCACGCGACCGCGCTGCAGCAGGCTCACAACCAGCGCGGCCAGCGTGTGTGTCTTGCCGCTGCCCGGAACGGCGGAAACGGCCAGCCGCCCGCCCGAGTAGTCGGCGATGTTCTGTTGTTCCGGGCGCAGGCTGGGCATGGGAATATTGTATTCAGGCATACAATTCCAGCCGATGGACTCTCTCTCCCACGCAATCGAGACGCTGCGTTTCCCGCGGGCGCTGCCCGCTTCGCTGCTTGAAGTCAAACAGGCTTTTGACGTGATCCGCGTTGCCGATGTCGAAGCCGCAACCCGCGCGGCCATCGAAGACAGCGGCATGCTCGCGCGCATCCAGCCCGGCCAGAACGTGGCTGTGGGCGCCGGCAGCCGCGGCATCACCAACATCGCCAAGATCACCCGCGCCGCCGTCGCCCGCTTGACAGAGCATGGCGCCAAACCTTTTGTGGTGGCGGCCATGGGTTCGCACGGCGGCGCCAATGCCGAAGGCCAGCGTGAAATGCTGGCGTCGCTGGGCGTGACCGAGGCGCATGTCGGCTGCGAGCTGCGCATCACCATGGATGTGCGTGAGATCGGAGAGATTCCCGGCGGCCCCAAGCTGTATCAAGACGAGTTCAGCGCCGCAGCCGATCATGCGATTCTGCTGAGCCGCATCAAGCCGCACACCGATTTTCGCAGTGCGCTTGAGAGCGGCCCGGCCAAGATGACTGTCATCGGGTTTGGCAAACAG
>JANMNW010000503.1:0-16232 GCA_031368515.1 Chloroflexota bacterium | reverse complement strand
CTGTACTAGAGGACGGGTCGCTTTTTTTTTGTTTAGCCGCAAAGTACGCAATCATAGGCAATAGCACGGCGCCTCGATCGGGTGTATTGTGGCCGCTTGGGTCGCAGAACATCTTCCCCCACCGAGAGACAGATGCGCGCGCTGATCGACGCGCATTTCGCGCCCGACAAACCGGGAATCGCCGCGATCGTTGTGCGCGACGGAAAGACGCTGTTGCGCACCGCCGCCGGGCTGGCCAATGTCGAGCTTGGCGTGCCGATGCGGCCGGATGTCGTTTTTCGCATCGCATCGGTCACCAAGCAATTCACCGCCGCGGCGATTCTGGTGCTCGAAGCGCGTGGCGCGCTTTCGGTGCGCGATCGGATCACGCGATTTCTGCCCCGCTATCCCACGCAGGGGCACAAGATCACGATTGAGCATTTGCTAAATCACACCTCTGGCATCGTGTCATACACCGGCATGCCGGAGTTTGAATCGATGATGCGCCAGGACATGAGTCTGGACGAGCTGATCGCCACGTTTAAGGACAAGCCAATGGTGTTCGCACCGGGCGAGCGCTGGCAATACAACAACTCGGCCTATGTGCTGCTGGGCGCGATCATCGAAAAAGTGTCAGGCCTGAGCTACGAAACCTTTTTGAAAAAACACATCTTTGACCGGCTGGGCATGACGCGCACATGCTACGACAGCGCCACGCGGGTGATCCCCAACCGGGCGGCGGGTTACAGCAACACCCCTGCCGGTGTCGAAAACGCGCCTTATATCAGCATGACGCTGCCGCACGCGGCAGGCTCGCTCCTCTCGACAGTCGACGATCTTGCCGCTTGGGACGCGGCGCTGTACACCGGCAAAATCGTGCCGCGCCGCGCGCTGGCCCGCGCATGGACACCGAGCACGCTCAACGACGGCGCAACTCGTTACTATGGCTATGGCTGGGGTGTATTGCCGGCGCCCGATATGACTTACATTGAACACGGCGGCGGCATCCATGGGTTTTCGACATTCGTGATGCGCATCCCAGAGCGGCGCGTCTACGTCGCGGTCCTGTGCAATGCCGGCAACCCGCCCATACAGTCTCAGATGTTGAGCTATCAGCTGGCGATGATGGCGCTGGGAACGCCGGTGGTTGAGCCTGCGGCGGCCAAAATCGGCAAACGCGCGCTGGCCGCGTGCGCCGGCTGCTATCGCTTTGAGGGCGATCCCGGCGATCCGGTGTTGATCGGGGCAAAGAACGGCAAGTTGACATTTACCTACGCGAAAAATCAGCCGCCGCTCGTGTGCGCGCCGGTGTCTGAGTTGGACTATCAACTATCGGGAACGCTGATGCGCTTGCGCTTTGTGCGCGGGTCATCGGATGCGATTGACGGCGTGCAAATCCTGGACCGGGGCGTCGTGACTGACAGCGGCGTTCGGTTGAAAGACAAACCCGCCCGGCGGCGATAATCCAGCCATGACCGCAACATCTCGCCCGCCGCTGTCCGTGCTCGATCTGGCCGTTGTCGGCGGCGACGAAACAAGCTCGGACGCGTTGCACAACACCGCGCGGCTGGCGCAGCACGCCGAAGCGCTGGGCTACACCCGTTTCTGGGTGGCCGAGCATCACAACGCGCCGTTTGTGGCCAGCACCGCGCCGGCGGTGCTGATCGCGCATCTGGCTGCGGTCACAAAACGGATTCATTTAGGTTCAGGCGGGGTGATGCTGCCCAATCACTCGCCGCTGGCAGTGGCCGAACAGTTCGCCATGCTGGAGGCGCTGCACCCCGGCCGCATCGACCTTGGCATTGGCCGCGCGCCCGGCACCGACCCCGGCACCGCCGCGGTGTTGCGGCGTGGCTCGCCGGTTCAGGCAGTGGAAGAGTTTCCGCAAAGCTTGCGCGATCTGATGGGGTTGCTTGGCGACCCGCGCGCGGAGAGCGGCTTGTGGGACCGGTTCATCGCCACGCCTGCGCCAACAACCTCGCCCATCGTCGTGCTGCTTGGCTCCAGCGACTACAGCGCGCGGCTGGCTGGCGAGCTGGGGTTGCCGTTTGCCTATGCCAATCACTTCGACACCGGCGGCACGCTGCTGGCGCTGGATACGTATCGTGACAGCTTCAAGCCATCCGAGCTGCTCGACATGCCGTATGTCATCGTCACCGCCAGTGTGCTGCTGGCCGAGAGCGACGACGAGGCGCGCTATTTGGCCGGCCCGGGCCAGCTCATGATTTATGGCATCCGCACCGGGCGCTTTGTCCCGCTGATGTCGCCGCAAGAGGCGGCGGCACATCCGTGGCTATCTGCGGCCAAACAAATGCCTTCCAATCGAATTGTGGGCGCACCAAGCACGGTTATGACCGGGCTGGACGCATTGCTGCGCGATACGCAAGCCGACGAGATCATGGTGACGACCCTGGCGCACAGCATCGACGAGCGCATGCGCAGCTTAAGTCTGTTGGCCGGCGCCTGGACGCTGCCGTGACGCATGGCACGGCGCGCGCCTGGGCCACTAACCCGCGCCGAACAGATACAGCGCCATGATCATCGGCGTGGTGGCGCGCAATCCCGACCCGGCATCTTTGGAAAACACGCGGCTGACGATGTGATCCGGTTGCACGGCGCCAGGCGATGATATTGACAGTGCCCGCGCCGGCGGCCGACCGTGGCTGCGCTTTGCGACACGCAGGCCTACAATTCATAAACTATGGCAAAACGGTTGCCGCTATTGGAAGGCCTTGGCGGCGAAGCTGGCTGCATGCGTTTGTCCCAAGCCTTCTATGCGCGCGTTGCGAAAGATCCTGTCTTGAGGCGGCTCTTTCCGGGCAAAACCCTGACGTGCGCCATCGAAGAGTTTGCCGCTTTTCTGATTCAGTTTTTGGGCGGCGACGAGGATCACACGCAGCGCCGGTGGTGGTTGAGCCTGCACGAATCGCATGCGCGCTTTCAAATCAGCGCGGCCGAACGCGGCGCATGGTTGAAAAATATGCGGGTGGCGCTTGACGCCACGCTTCCCGACGCCGCAACGCGCGAAACACTCTGGCAGTTCTTTACGCATAGCTCCGGCTATGTGGTGGACACGGAGGCGCCCGCGCCGAAAGACAGGGAGGCGGTTGCGCGTTGGCGCGAGCAGTTGAAACTGGATGGCGTCGTGGCCGCCATCGCCGCGGAGCGAGACGCCGAAGCGATTGCCTCTGTGCCGCGTTTTGCTGCGCGGCCCGCAGTCTACGTCGGCTTGCTGGCGCGGATGATGCGCACGGGTCGCCCGGCGCTGGTCGATCATGTGACCGCCGCCGTCTCGAATGACGCGTCGCTCGGCACGCGCCGCTTTGCCGGAAAGACCTTGCTGCACTATGCGGCCGGAGCCGGCTGCACGGAAATTGTGACAACGCTTCTGTCGCTTGGCGTGGATCCCAATGTTTTCGATGACGGCGGCCATACGCCGCTGTATCGCGTGGCCAACGAATGCGCGTCCGAGGCCGGGCCGCGGATCGTTCGGGCCCTGGCAGATGCGGGCGCAGATGTCAATGCCGCCACAGGCGTCAACCGGACGAGCGCGTTGCACATGGCGGCACGGCGCGGACACGTGGATCTGGCGCGCGCATTGATTGAATGTGGCGCAAAGATCGACGCGCGAGATCGCAAAGGCGAAACGCCGCTGCAACGCGCGCGCAACTGCCGCCGGCCGGCTGTGGCGCAGCTTCTGATTGAACACGGCGCAGTTTCGCGGCCGTAACGCGGCTGGCCCGGCCGCCTATTCGCCGCTCGCGCGCAATCTTGCGATCCTTTGTCGCAGCCATGCGCCGCTGCCTTTCAGGTTGACCACGCCGATGCTGGCCAGGATCATGGCCGCGCCGACGATCAGCCGCGCGTCAAGGACTTCACCCAGCCAGATCACCCCCAGCGCCAGCCCGACGACTGGGATAACGTAGGTGACCATCGATGTGCGCGCCGCGCCACGCACGGACAGTAACGGATAGAAAATCATATACGCGCCAAACGTGTTGACAAGCCCGAGCGCCAGAACGGCGCCGAGCGTGCGCGGCGGCAGTTGTGTTACATCAACGGGTGAAGGGCCGCCAATCATCGGAGCAGCAAGCGTGATGAACCCGGTGATGATGGCCGCCACGGTCATGGCGCCCGCCGACACCATGAGCGGTTCCAGACGATTCTGAATCACTTTGCGGCTGTAGGTGCCGCCGAGGGCATAGCTCAGCGACGCCGCGACGATGGCAAGCTGGCCGAGAATGTGCGACAACGCATCTTCCGGCGCGCCACCGCTGGCGCTGCGCCCAGCCAGCACCGCCACACCCGCAAGGCCGAGCAGCAGCCCGGCGGCTTTTTGCAGCGTGAAGCGCTCGTCAACAAAGGCGAAATGCGCCACCAGCGCGGTGAACAACGCCGCTGTGCTCTGCAGCACGCTTGCCAGCCCACTTTCAATGCGTACCTGACCCCACGTGATCAACGCAAACGGCAGCACGGTGTTGACCACGCCGAGCACCAGCAGGTCGATCAGCCCGCGGCCACGCAACGGCAGGCGTTTGCCGCGCAGCAATAGCATGATGTTCAGCCCGATGGCGGCCAAGCCGGTGCGGATGAACACCAGTTGAAGAGGCGGCAGTTGCTCCACGCCGATGCGGATAAACAGAAACGACGAGCCCCAGATCAACGCGAGGACCCAGAACCAGAACCAGGCTTGTTTGGATGTCATGATGTAGCGCGCATGTCGATGCGACGCGGCTACAATGCCCGAAAACTGGTCCGTTCGCAAGAGCCAGTTTTACTCAGGTCGATGGTGCCATTTTGGGCGCAGTTGCGCGTTCGCTGAAAGACAAGCGATGGCAACCCCACCATTTTCACTCATGTCGAGGCGGCACCGAGAGTTGCCCCCTCTTCCCGCTCACCGTGATGCGTGTACCGGGGTGAGCCAGCGATCCAGCACCCCCGCCAGCGCCTCGGCGCGCAGGGGCTTGGTCAGATAGTCGCTCATGCCGGCTTCGATGCAGCGCTCCCGATCGCCCTGCATGGCGTTGGCGGTGAGGGCGATGATCGGCACAGGCCCGGCATGCACCCCGATCGGTTGCTCGGTCTCGAGTTTGCGCAATGCCGCCGCCGCCTCGAAGCCGTCCATCTCCGGCATCTGACAATCCATCAGCACCAGGTGGTAACGAATCTTGCGCGCCAGCCGCAGCGCTTCGACGCCATTGCTGGCCAGATCCACCCAGCATCCGAGTTTTTCGAGCATCAGCCGGGCCAGCTTTTGGTTGACCGTGTTGTCTTCCGCCAGCAATATGTGATAGATCGGCGCGGTTGCCGCGGGTTGCGCAACCGGCGATGATTTTGCGCCAATCGCCGCCTCGGCATGCACCAACAGCGCTTCGTTCTTGGCCAGGCAGGCGCAGATCGCGTCAAACAGCGCCGACGGTCGCGTGAGCGGCTTCTGCAGAATGCTCGAAAATCCGGCTGCGTGCAGCCTCGCCCGGGCGTCGGTGTGCAGACCGGAGCTAAACATGATCAATGCGGTTTGGGCCAGCGTTGCATCGGAACGAATGTGCTGCCCCAGATCTTCGCCGCTCATTTCAGGCATGTGATGGTCCAAAATGGCAACGTGATAGGGATTGCCTTCGGTGCGCGCCTGATGCATCAGGCTCAACGCTTCAGCGCCCCCCGCGGCGCAATCGAAATTCAATCGCCAGTTCGTCAGCATGTGGCGCAATATTTCGCGATTGACCTCGATATCGTCGACAACCAGGATGCGCGCATTCGCAAACGTGTTGGGCTGCGGGAGCTGCGTCACCTCGAGTGCCAGGCTCTCCGCCGCCGGCAGGCTGATCCAAAATGTTGAACCCATGTCCGGCGTGCTGGTGACACCGATATCGCCGCCCATCAAGGTGATCAACTGCTTGCTGATCGCCAGGCCCAGCCCGGTGCCGCCGAATCGGCGCGTGGTTGAGTTGTCCGCCTGAACAAACTTTTGAAACAGCAGCGGCAGCTTGTTCGGTGCAATGCCGATGCCGCTGTCCGTAATGGTTACGCGCACCGGCCGCCCAAGTGCAACAGCGCCGTCCTCCTGCTCCACGCTCATGTGCACGCTTCCACTGTCGGTGAACTTGACGGCGTTGCTGACCAGATTCAGCAGCACTTGCCGCACGCGCGAGGCGTCGCCGGTCACCCAAATGGAGCCGGGATGCGCCAGCAAAGTTAGATCCAGTTTCTTGGCATCGGCCAGCGGCGTCACCAATTCCAGCACGTCGGCGCAACAGGCCCGCAGATCGAAGGTGTTGATCTCCAGGTCAAGCTTGCCGGCTTCAATTTTTGAATAATCCAATATGTCGTTGATCAGCGTCAGCAGCGATTCGCCGCTGTTTTTGATCGTGCGCAGATAGTCCTGCTGCTCCACGCTGAGCGGCGTGTCGGCGAGCAAATTGGCGAAGCCGATGACGCCGTTCATGGGCGTGCGGATCTCGTGGCTCATTGCGGCCAGAAATTCGCTCTTGGCCGCGTTGGCCGCGCCGGCGGCCTGTGCCATCTGCTCGGCCTCGTCTTTGGCCAATCGCAACGCATTTTCAATTTTCGCGCGCTCGCGCAATTGCCCCTGCAAGCGCTCGGTCAGCCGGCCATTTTCCCAAATGGACATCAGCTGCCGGCAGACGACGAGCGCAACCGTCAAGCCGACGCCTTGCGAAATCAGCGCAAAGTGGGAAGTGTCGTTGACGACGATCTCATTGTGCGTCCATATCAGCATCGCGTAGGCCAGGCCCATCCAGGCGTATGGCAAGGCATGGCTGACCATGCGCCGAATGCCGCCGCCGTCCGCGGCACTCTCTGTCCCGGTGTCGGCAGCCGCGCTATCGTTTGCGTCGGCGACAGGCGCAAGGGCGGGTTTCAATGCCGCATAGCTGGCGGCCACGACCATGGCCAGCAAGCCGCTGCTGAAAATCAGATCGATCGCGCTGCCGTTTACATAGGTGTCCGTCAGGGTTGCGTAGTTGAACAGCACGTCGCCGATGGTCATCGCGGCGACGCTGAGCGCCGGCCATAGACTGGTGCTCGAGCGGGTCACCGACGGGTCGCGCAAATACAGCGCGATCAGCATCCACAGCAGGGCCAGATCCAGGGCGGGATAGGCCAGGGTGATGCCAATGAACTGCGGCCCGACATCCACGGAAAGGTTGGCGATGGCCGGGCCAAACAGGAACTTCCAAAACAACAGGCCGCAGCCGATCATGATGATGGTGAGATCGAATGCGAGATGAAGCAACTGCTGTTTGCGCGCTTTGGGGGTGATGAGGTACACGCCGGCAAAAAAGGGCAGATAGTAAACAAGGTAGAAAAGATCGGCAATCGACGGAAATGGAATCGCCTCAAACACGCGCGACATGATCAGCCAGGCCGTTTCGCCGATGGAGTACATCACCAGGCCCAGTGCGAACAGCAGCCAGGCCGACTGCATGCGCTTCTGATCGTGCGTCGCGCGATACGCGACAAACGACCCGGCGCTGGCCAGGATGCACTCCAACACCGGCAAAAAATCAAGCAGCGTGTTGCGCAGCATCAGCTCCGCAGGCAGCATGGTTGCGGTGACATGCGCGGCAAACGCCGCCGCGGCCAGAAGCAGCAAGAGTCTGGCCGGATGAATTTTCGCGCGCGCGCCCGGCACTTGGGTGGGCAGTGTAATGGATGAATTCATGGCTGGTGTGTGCGCGGTTTGTGAGGCATGCTAGGTGTTGGATCGGCCAGGCGTCACGATGTGACCACAGCTGGAAGGCTGAGCGCTGTGTAGGCATCTTGCTCCAAGGCGATGGCCTCTCGCGCATAGCGTGGCAGCTTCAGCAGGGCGGGCAGGAACTCGCCGTCGAGGAAACGCAGCCCGCCTGAAGTCAGGCGTTGCAGCTGGGCGTCGATGTCTATGCTGCTCAGGCGCGGCATGAGCGGCGCCTGCGCGGCCAAAGTGAAGCCCCAGGGCTGCGCATACGAGGGCACGCCGGCGGCATAGCTTTGCACATGCGCAAACTCGCAGGCCAGCGTGCGGGTTACGCGCGCATGCAGCCGTATGAGCGGCGGTGTGACGGGACCTGACTGTGTGACCAGCACGCCCCACGGCGAAAGCGCGTCGCGCGCGCTGGCAAAAAACTCGCGAGTGAAGCAAAAATTCGACGGTCCGGATTCGACCGGTTCAGTGATATCCGCAACGATCACATCCCACTTTTCCCGGGTTTGACGCAGGTAGTCCGCCGCATCGGCAAACACCAGTTCCGCGCGCGGATCGTCAAATGAGTTCTGATGCATGTCGCCCAAATGCCGCCGGCATAGTTCGACCGCCTCTTGGTCAATATCGACCATCACGACCCGCTCGACGTAGCGCCAGCGGAGAATCTCGCGCAGGCTGGCGCCCTCGCCGCCGCCCAGAATCAGGACTTCGCGCGGGTTACGCAGCGCGGCGAAGGCCAGCATGGCCGGGTGCACCAGCGCCTCGTGATAGATAAACTCATCGCCGCTGGCGGACTGCAGCACGCCGTCCAGAAACAACTTTTTGCCATACGGTCCGCCATCGATGATGCGCACATGCTGAATCGGCGTCCGCACATCGGCGATGGTGCGCACGATGTGATGCATATAGACGTCGGCCGGCGTCAGGTCGTCGGCGATCCATCCGGTGTAGCTGGGGCGATGGTGTGAAGAGGTCAGCATGGCATGGGTCCCGGGTCAATCAGGCCGTGCTGAGCAAGATCAGGCTGCCGATGCCAAGCCCGATACCGACAAGCTGGCTGGCAGACAATTGCTCGCGAAAAAACAGCACGCCGCCGATGGCCACCAGCACGACATTGAGCACGCCGACATACACGATGGCAGTGGACACCTGCAGATCGCGCAAGCTGAGCCCCCAGATCACGGCGGCCACGTTGTAGATGAGCAGAGAGGCGACAAACACCGGCCAGCGCTGCTCGAGCCCCCACCTGCGAAACAGCAGGTCGCCCGCGGCTTCAAAGATCACGGCAGCGACGAGCAACACATACGGCATGGAGGACGAGGGGCGTTTTAGCGCCAGTGAGTGGGCCATGCGTTGACTGCCTGCGCGGACAGCGGCTCTCCGCCGGCCTGGGGCGCGCTGGGGATTGTGTCGTAGCAACTGACGCTGTTCAGTCGCATGTGCGCGGGCGACGCGGGCGCGCCGCGCTGCACTTCCGTGAGGAAATACTGAGCCGGCTGCATGTGCTGGATGATGTAGTGGCAGGCGTCGGACGGATTGCAGCTTTCGCCGCACGTGTATATGTCGAGCGTTGCCGAGTGGTGCTCGGGCCATGTGTGAATCGACAGATGCGATTCGGCGAGCAGATATACCAACGAGATGCCTTGAGGTTCAAAGCGGTGTGACACCACGCCCAGCACGTGCGCGCCCGCCGCCTCTGCCGCGTTGCGCAACACCCTGTCCAGGCTTTCGATGGAATCAAGCTGTTGCTGGGGACAGCCATACAGGTCCAACAAGCAATGGCGGCCATTGCGAGAACCTGAGGGCTGGATGATGGTTTTGTTGTGCGGCATATGAGTTCGCTATAAGCGAAAAAATGATATGCCAGGATATGAGCCTGTTCATGCGGCGTTTGGCTGTAGTACGCACGGCCCTTTGCGTTACGAGTCCGGCGTTGGTTGTAGCTGCGCACTCGTGGCAAAGGCGCAGCATGTCGTCATACAAAGGGAATTGACGCGCGGGGGGTGATGCCTGCGGCGCTGCGGCTATGCCAGCTTCGCCAACGCCGGCTGCGGCCAAAATGCCGCTTGCGGCTGCAATCCGCGGGTGTTACCGCCGCACCAGCGGCATATGCACGCTGCGCAGCGGAGGTGCGCTGGGATTAAGTTCGTCGTAACCGATATCGACACCGCCGCCACGCGGCCGCGCGTCGCTATCGATATCGATATTCACCGACGCATCCACGCCGGCGTCACGCGCCGGGCTGTTTGCATACAGATGATAATTGTCAGCCTGCGGTAGCACAAATTTCGGATCTCCGCCAACGGCGACGCCGCCGCTGGCGATCGTGCCGGCCAGATTGACGGTATTACCAAACAGCAAATTGGCATTTTCGCTGACTGTGCCGCCCGTCTGCTCAATACCGATGGCATGGTAGGTCACGATGTTGTTGAGCACGTTTGCCGATCCTGCATGGACGGCCATGGCAGACCCGGGAGTGAGCGCGCTGCTGACCACGGTGTTAAATGTGATGGTCACCGTGTTGAGCGTGCCGCTGATCACGATGGCATTGCCGCGCGCGCCGGCGGCGTTTCTGGCAAAAAGCGAGTTCTCAATCGATGAATCGCCGGGCGCCGTCGCCACAATTCGGTGGTGAAAGATCGCGCCACCGTGCGTGCTCGCGGTGTTGCTGAAAAATTCCGACCGGCGTACGATCAAGCGTCCGCGCGCGTCGATCGCCCCGCCTGTGTCGGCCTGGTTGCTTGCGAAACGCGCCAGATCAACAGTGCAAATGTCTTGGCAAAACACAGCCCCGCCAGCGCCCGCCCGGTTGTTGCGGAAGCTTCCGCCAGTGACGGTGAGCGCGCCGCTGCTTGATTCGATGGCCCCGCCCAGTGGCGTGCCGGAACCTGCGCCATTGCCGTCGAACACGCTGTCCGTCACACTGCTGTTGCCGTTCAAGCCAACCGCGCCGCCGCGCAAGGTGGCGCCAGCACCGTTGCGCAAAAAGACCGATTGCACAATCGTTACCGCGCGCGCAAAGAGCGCGGAGCCTTTCTGGCTGGCGCCGTTCTGTGTAAACGTCGAGCCGTAAACGCTGCCGCGGTCGGCCATGATCGCGCCGCCCAGCCCGGCGCTGGCCTCGTTGCGTTCGAACAGGCTGGCGTCGATCCCGACGATTGTGGCGGTGATCGCGCCGCCGTACGATGCTTGATTGCCTGTGAATGCGCTGGCCGTGGCGGTAATGCTGGAACCGGCAATTGCGCCGCCGTTTGTGGCGGTATTCGACAAAAAGGTTGTGCCGGTGACATAGGCCTGGCCGGCAAAGGGCAGGGCCAGCGCGCCGCCGCTTTTGGCGCTGTTGCGCGTGAAGGTGCTGCCGGTGATCACGCTACTTGTGCCGAGCAGCAGCGCTCCGCCGGCTGCCGCGGTATCGGTGACGCGGTTGTTGCTAAAGATCGAATTGGTGATGATCAAATTCACCGCCGCGCTGCCAGCGCCGCCGCCCAAACGCGCAGTGTTTTCGCTTAGCGTGGAGTTGCTGATGTCGAGGCGCTCGATGCCGCTGAGCGCGCCGGCGGTTTGCGCAGTGTTTGAGATCAATGTGCTGTCGCGCACGAATAGGCTGGTGGCGCGCGCCACGCCGCCTGCGCCGCCCGCACGGTTGTTGGTGAAAACGCTGGTGCCGTTGCCCTGCAAGACTACGCTGATGCCCATGGCTGCACCGCCGTCAATGGTGGCGCGGCAGCCGCTGGCGTCAACGCCGTCAAAGAGGATCGTTCCGTCCGAGAAGACGCAGCCGCCAAACTGGGCGGTATTGGCGCCGACATCATGCTGGCTGAGCGTGACGCTTGCCACGCCATAAAACGCGCCGCCGCGGCGGGCGCGATTGTTCGACGAGACGCCGGGCGCGCGGCTGGCGCACAACACAATGGTGTTGGCGAAAATTGCGCCGCCATCGGACGTGCCGCCGCCGGCGCTGTTGTTCTGGAACTCCGGGCCGTTCTGGCATAGATTCACGGCGCCCACCGCGCGGATGGCGCCGCCGTTGCCGGTTGCTGAGTTCCCTGACCAGAGCATGCGCGCGCCGTTGGGCGGATCTTCCAAAACATTGTTGGAGAAGATGGCGCCGCCCTGGCCGCCGGCGCTGTTGGCACTGAACTGCGCGTCGCCGCTCAGCCTGACATCACTGTTGGTGGCGATGGCGCCGCCGTTGCCGCTGGCCGAATTGCCGATGAAGTTCGACGGGCTGGCCGGGGAGGTGCTCTGCACGGTCAGAAGCGCGCCTCCGATGTTGATTGCGCCGCCTTCGGTGGCGCGGTTGTTTTCAAAGCGTGAGTCGATGGCGGTGAGTGAGCCGCTGGCGGAAATACCGCCACCGCCGGCCGAAGAGGTGTTGCTGATCAGCGCGACATTGATCAGCGTGACCGGCACATTGGGGATGACGCGGATACCCGCTCCAGCGCCGCCGATGTTGTTCGAAATCACCAGGCTGTGAAAGAGCGGCGCGCCGCCTGAGGTGACGCGGATGCCGCCGCCGCTGCTGACGCTGGCGTTGCCGTTCTCGATGCTGAGGTTGGAAATAACCGTGCCCGCAGTGATGCTGGCCGCGGCATATTCGATCATGCGGCCGGAGGCGGCCCACAGGCGGGTGGCTGCCGGGCTGTCGCCCGAGCCGATCAGGCTGACCGCGCGGGTAATGACCAGCGAATCCGTGATGTATGTGCCTGGCTGAATTTGCACGATGTCGTTGTCAGCCGATGCGCTGATGCACGCCTGCAGTGTCGCGTCGCATGGTGCCGCGCCGGGAAATGTGCGGATCACCGTGCCGGCGTGGGACTTGGCAGGCGGATGAGAAGCGGCATCCATCGCATGGGTGAAAGCCGGCGACAGGATGGCGGCAAGGGCCACACTGAGCAGTGGGCGGGCAAAATAGTAAGCCACGAAAATACCCCCAACTTAGAAACAGCGCACAGTTAACTTTGACAGTGTGCGGGCCAGTGTATCAAGCAGCAGACATTTCGCAATGTAAAACGTGTCTGACATAACTTGATTTGACTGTCAAGCGAGAGAACGCCTGCGGATTTCGATGACAGCAGAACTGGCCAGCGGGGCCATAATCGCCGCCATGTTGCATGCTTCACTACTTCTTGTAAACGGCGCGATTCACACCTTTGACGCGGCAAAGCCGAAGGTGAGCGCGCTGGCCTGTTATGGCGGACGCATTGTGGCCACCGGCAGCGATGCCGAGGTGCGCGCATTGGCTGGCGACAACACCCGCATCGTCGATCTGCGCGGGCGCACGGCCATCCCCGGCTTTAACGATGCGCACAACCACATGCTTGAAGTCGGAATTAAGCTCACGCGCATACGGCTGGACGAATGCATGAGCATCGCTGCGATGGCCGACCTCGTGCGCGACGCGGCCAAGCACACGCCGCCGGATGAATGGATCATCGGCGAAGGCTGGAACGATTCGAACTTCGCGGAAGGGCGGCTGCCTTCGCGTCACGATCTGGACGCGGTGACGACGCGCCACCCGGTGCTGCTCAAGCGCTTCTTCAACATGGACGTGGTCAACACGCGCGCTCTGGAACTGGCCGGCATCGACGCGCGCACGCCCGATCCGGCAGGCGGCAAAATCGAGCACGGCGCGGATGGTTCTCCCAGCGGCATCCTGCGCGCCAGCGCCAAGACGCTCGTGCGCAAACTGCTGCCCGATCCGACCATCGATGAATGCGTCACCGCGCTCGAGCGCGCGGCGCGCGAGTACAACGCGGTGGGCATCACCAGCGTGCTGGACCCTGGGCTGATGCCGTGGGAAGTGCGCGCATATCAAGCTGCGCGCGCGGCGGGCAAACTGAGCATCCGCGCTGCGCTGATGCTGAGCTGGCATGGCTTTCGCGAGCACGAGATCGAAGGCGAGCTGGATGAGCGCGCGGCGTCCACTGGCCTGCACACCGGCCTGGGTGACGAGTGGCTGCGCTTGAACGGGCTCAAGATGGCGGTCGATGGCGGCACCACCAGCCGCACCGCGTGGATGTTCGAGCCGTTTGTCGGCGAGAGTGTCGTGCGCGATTTCAACCGTCTCAATGCCGACGATTTGCTGCGCTTCTTCACGCGCGGCCATGAATTGGGCTGGGACATCGGCATCCATGCCATCGGCGACCGCGCGCATCACGAGAGCGCCAAAGCCTTTGCCGCGATGCTGGAACGCAGCGCGAACAAGCGCGCGCACCGCCACAATCTGATTCACGCCTATTTCGCCACCGAAGAGAGCTTGCGGCACATGGCCCGGCACCAGATCGCCGCCGTGATCCAGCCCACGTTTGTGTATTACGAGGGCGACGATCTCTTTCGCGACGTGGGCGCGGCGCTGGCGCATCGTTACAAGCCGATGCGCACGTATCTCGATCGCGGCATACCCGTCATCGCCACCAGCGATGTGCCAAGCACCGTGGGCTTCAACCCGGCCGTGGGGCTGTATGCGCTGGTCACACGCAAGACGCACAAGGGCACGCCCATCGCGCCGCAGGAAGCGGTGACGCGTAAGGAAGCGCTGCGCGCCTTTACCGTGACCAGCCCCTGGCTGACCCGCGAGGAAGATATCAAAGGCCGACTAATGCCGGGCATGCTGGCCGATGTCGCGGTGCTGGATCGCGACTATTTCACCATCCCCGAAGAAGACATCAAAGACATGCGTGTGCTGATGACCGTGCTGGGCGGTCGGGTGGTGCACGAGGCTGCAGAGGGCGCCTGGCTTTAGGGGGTATGAAAGACAGTGTCTAGAGGCTTTGAGCATGCAGCCGTTGGCTGAGCCGCTCTGCCGCTTCGACAACCTGCCGCGTCACCTCGCGCCGCTGACGCGCGCCCGGGAAGCGAAAGCTGGGGCCGAACATGGAGACGGCCGCCATAACCGCGCCCGACGCGTCGCGCACCGGCGCGGCAACGGCGCTGAGCCCGTCCTCAAACTCTTCGATCACCCAGGCATGGCCTTGCGCGCGCACTTCGGCCAAAGCGGCGCGCAAGGCGTCCGCCTCCACGCGAGTCTTGGCTGTATACGGCGCGCGCTGTTTGGACAGATAACGCTCCAGCGCGGCCTGCGGGCGGGCGGCGAGAAATACCCGTCCCGTCGATTGCGCATACATGGGAATCCGCACGCCGGTCCAGTCCCGCACCTGGATGGCGTGATCACTGTTGATCTGAACGGCGACATACGCGTTGTCGCCCTCGGGCAGCGTTAGCGCCACTGTCTCGCCGATGGCATCGTGCAGCGCCTGCAGGATCGGCTGAGCCAGCGTGGCGAGCTGCTCGGTGCGCGGCACGCGCGCGACCAGCGCCACTAGCCCGCGCCCGATCTTGTAACCCGGTCCCGCAACGGCGCGCTCCACCATGCGCAAGCGCTCGAGCGAGAGCAGGATGCGCGACACCGTGCTTTTGGGCAGGCCGGTGTGCGCGGTCACGCGTGTGACGCTCACGCCGCCGGCGCCATCGTCGCCGTCGGCGGCTTCCGCCACCGCGCGCAGCACCGCAAACACCCGGTCGACCAGCAGGGCGCTTGACAGGCGATCGGCGCCGTCCGATACTGCATGTGCCACTGTGCGGGTTTGTCCCATGTAGTGGGACAAGCATAGCCCCGGCATTGCGCGTTGTCAATGTGGTTGCGTGGAGGAAGGTGTCGCGTGAAGATCGTGGATGTCAAGACGTTCGTGGTTGGCGTTCCGCCGCCGCACTTTGGCGGGCGCTACTGGATTTTTCTCAAACTGATCACCGACGACGGCGTGGTTGGCTATGGCGAGGTCTATTCGGTGCCGTTTCACCCGCACGTTGTGGCGCGCATGATCGAAGACGTGTGCGCGCGCAAGGTGATTGGCCGCGACCCGTTTCAGATCGAAACGCTGTGGCGCACGATCTACGCCAGCGGATACACGCAGCGCCCGGACACATCGATTCTCGGGATTTTGAGCGGAATCGAAATGGCCTGCTGGGACATCATGGGCAAGGCGCTGAATCAACCGGCCTACATGCTGTTGGGCGGCAAAGTGCATGAACGGCTGCGCACCTACACGTATATCTACCCGCAGCCGGGCGATGCGACCGACATTTATCACGATGCCGAACTCTCGGCCGAACGCGCGGCGCAGTATGTCAAACTGGGCTACACGGCGGTGAAGTTCGATCCGATCGGGCCATACTCGGCGTTCGACCCGCGCCAGTTGTCGCTGGAGGCGCTCGATCTTGGCGAGAAATTTGTGCGGCTGATTCGCGAGGCGGTTGGAAATAAGTGCGATCTGCTCTTTGGCACCCATGGCCAGCTCACACCCGCCGGCGCCGTTCGCCTGGCCAAACGCTTGGAGCCTTACGACCCGCTATGGTTCGAAGAGCCCACGCCGCCGGAACAGCCGGAAGAGATGGCGCTGGTCGCCCGGCAGACGAGCATTCCGATTGCGACGGGCGAGCGTTTGACTACAAAGTACGAGTTTGCGCGCGTGTTGGAATGCCGCTCGGCCTCGATTCTGCAAATGGCGCTCGGCCGGGTGGGCGGGTTGCTGGAAGGCAAGAAGATCGC
>JANMNW010000489.1:0-12717 GCA_031368515.1 Chloroflexota bacterium | reverse complement strand
GCGCGCGCAGCCAAAGCCCCCGGCAGCCAACTGATATTTGCGACCAGCGTGAAGCCCAATCTCGTGATCGCCACCGAGATGATGATCAACGACATCGCGCGGTCTCGCGTGGGCGATGTGCTGGCACCGACCGAAGCGCGCGTGGTCGACCGACCCGCACCGCGCTTCACATTTCCGAATGAGCCTGTGGTCGCAATTCGTGGCGCGTCGCGCAGCCTGCGCCATGGCGGTGATGGGCGCGGGTCGGCCGATGGCAAGCTCACCTGTCGTTGGCCCACGCATGTCATCACCGAGATCGACGGCATCATCGCCAAGGATCGCTTCGTGCGCTCATTGGGCAATGGCTCGGTGCCAGCGGAAGTACTGGCGCTGGCGCGCGAGGTGGTGTTGCACGATCCGTATCACGATGATTGGCTGGCCGATGCCGTCGCGCCAACGCCGCGCGATCGCCCGGCAATTTTCAATCGGCTCAAGGCCGAGTCGGTCTTGCGCTTTGGGCACGATGGCACGTTCGACGGCACGACCGTCGCGTTCAACCCAACGATTGCCCGGACGCCCGCGGCGCGGCGAGCACAGGCCGAGCGCGCGGCCATCCGTGTGACGCCAGGCATGCGGCAAACACAACAACTCGTTGCCGATGAGCTGCTCAAGTTCTCGCTCTACAAAGGGGTGGATCCTGATCTTGTGGGCGTGACGACATGGGCCCAACCGTGGGTGCCGATGTGGCTGGAGTGGGAGGTCAGGGTCGAAGGGCTCGACCCAGCTTCGCTCGCTGCATGGCAACTTGGCGCGGTGGATCTGGAACGGCTGGGCACGGTCACCGCCATCGATGGCAGGGTCGTGCTATTGCGTGGTCGTGCGCACCTCACAGTGGGTGCGGCTGCGACGTTGCACGACGCCATCACCGATTGGCTGAAAGCCGAAGACGCATTGGACGATGCCAGGGCCGGGCAGTTCGATGATGCAACCGAAGCGGCGATGCGCACGCTCGACGACGCGGTGCGCAACCTCGATGTCGTCACGGCCACGCTCGATGGCGTGCGCACCCAACTGCTCGGCTTGCCCGTGAGCGATGGCTTGCGTCGCCCGACCGATGGCACCACCGTGCGCAATCCCGCGCCGATTGCCCCGCCGCACTCGGTGCTGGCTGGGTCCATCTCCCTCACCCGCGCGCGCTTGCTGGATGTGTTTGGGCGCACGCTGGAAGTACCGCTGACCACGGTCGTCACGCCCACGCGCGCCACGCGTGAGGACCGTGCCGGTGCGCTGGTGATTGCCCCGCGTCTGTTGCGGCCATCGCGTTGGCTGCTGCGCCTGGTGGAGGCGGCCACACCGCTAGGCGTCGAGGGTCAGGAAGCGCGCGTCGACCAGATCGAGGCCGATCTGCAGATCAACCCTGTGGCGGGTTTTGTGATGCCCGATCATTTGGACGAGAGCCTTGAAGTGTTCGGCGTAGATGGCGCGCCCATCGGCGAACTGCTGCACGAGGCGGTGAGCGGAGGGGTGATGTGGGAGATCGCGGCCGGTCGCGCTGGCCCGGCCGATGCTGGTCCGCTGTATGACCTGACGCCTGCGCAGACTTCGCTCGGCAAATTCGCGGCCGGATTGGTGGCAGCCGACGCCGAGCGCAGGAAGGGCGCGCCGCTCAATCCCGACACGCCGCAGGAGTCGACCTTGTCCTCGCTGCTGCGCGCCATTGACACGACGTTGTGGACGGTGGACACGTTCGCCGCGTTGGGCAGCGAACACGTGGCGGGTCTGGTGGGCCGGCCCATCGCCGTGGTGCGGGCGCAGTTGCGCCTGGAGTTGCGGCCTCCCAGCGACATCGACTTGAGCAACCCACAGCACGCAAACGAGTGGGCTGCGGCCGAACGCGAGGCCGCGCGCTACGCCTTCTCGGTGCGCATCGGCGAATTGACCCGCAGCGACGATGGTGTACTGGGCTTCTTCGTCGAAGACGATTACTCGAAGTTCCGCTTGGTCGACAAAGCCATCGCCAGCAGCGTCACGCAGGGCGGGCGAAGCCGAGGGCAACTGGGCTTGTTTGGCAAGCAGACCGGCGTGCCACCCAAGGCGCCGTTCCCCGAGGGCTACATCGCCGGCACCGACGACGCCGACACGCTGGCACTGCATATTGGGCAGACCGTGACGCTGACGCTGTTCATGCACCCGGCGGGCAAAGCCACATTGACCTCGGGGATCTTACCGCGCAAGGCGCTTGCGCTGGCCCGCGATTGGGTCGGCCCCGGCCTGGCGGCCATCGCGCCGTCGTTGCGCACTGGTCCCGTCTTGGTAGAAACCGATCTCGACACCAAAAACCAGGTGCGTTTGCCCAAGGTGTCGGTGTTTGGCAAAGACCAGAACTTCCTCTGGCGCGACACACCAGCCACGTGGCGCACCGATGCGATTCTGGCAGCCACGCAAACCGCGCTGCTGCCCGACACACCAGCCGAGTTTCGCGAGGGTTGGATCCGCGTCGCGCCCGACAAACCCGCCGAGGCAAGTGGCGCCAACGCCAGCACAGCCAATGCAAACGGAGGCACAGCATGAGCCGCTACGATTGGCCCAATGTACGGGCCAGAGAGGAAAATCGCGATGACCCGGGCGGGCGCGCCGGCTTTCTCTCGCGCCGCCGCACCGACTTCGATCCCGATGGCGCACGCCTGGCCGGACGCATGCTCGCGGCAACGAATGGCGGACAACCCAGCCCACGCGCCGCGCCCAGTGGACAACAGCATTTGTGGCAACCGCTCGGCCCGATGATCGTGATCAAAGGGCAGGCCACCGGCAACCCGCGCGTGACCGGGCGAGTGAACGCGCTGGCGGTCGACCCCGCCGGTGCGCGCCTCTACGCAGCATCGGGCAATGGCGGCATCTGGTATTCAAGCGATGCCGGGTTGCATTGGCGCTCGCTGGGTGGGTTTGCCCCGGCCAACGCACCCGAGGTCAACCGACCGGCGCAGCGCAATGCCTGCGGGGCGGTCCGCGTGGTGTTTGGCGCGAGCGAGGCCGACGATGACGTGTATGTGGGCACGGGCGAGGCGCATTCGCAACGCGTGGATATTCCTCTCAACGCGCAACCGGGCACTTCCCTCGGTGGCGTCGGCATCTTGTTTGCGCATGGCCCTGCCTCCGCAGCGCCAAATGCCAACCCGTGGCAGCGCGAGGCCAAGAATCTGATCGGCTTTGCGGTCAATCGCGTCGCCATCGAGCCGGGTGGCAGCGCAGTTGTGGCAGCTACAACCAACGGCTTGTTCCAACGCCCTAGCGCGCCCGGGGCAGATGTGGATTGGGTGCGGGTAGCAGGCGCGCCTTTCAATACGCTGACGGACGAATGCACCGATGTGCTGTGGACTGCAGGTGCGGGTGCGCGACCGTCGCGCCTGTGGGTGTGGGTGCGCAACGGCAAGAAGGCCGGGTTGTGGGTGCGCTCTGGCACAGCCACCGACTTCAAACAAGTTGCCACGCCTGGTTTCGCCAAGACGAATGCGGTGATGGCGGCATCGACTCCGCCCGATCAGATTTTCCTGTTCAACGATCAAGGCGGCGGCAGCATGCCCGCGCTGTATCTCATCGCCAGCGCCAGCGCGGCCGACCCTGTGGCCACCGCGGTCGCAGCGGTTCCTGATGTGGTGCAAGGACAAGGCTTCTACGATCTGGCTGTGACGGTTCACCCATCGCAATCCAATCGCGTGGTGCTGGGTGGGTGCAACTTCAGCGCCGCCACGCCGGATGGCACGGGCGTGCGCGATGGCGCCGTCGTCATGGGTGATGTGGCACTGGTTGCTGGGGTGTTGACCTTCACCAATATCACCATGCTGGGCCTGGGTGTGCACTCCGATGTGCATGACGTGGTGTATTCCAACGCGGGCAACCGATTGTGGACGTCGTGCGACGGCGGTATGTATCGCTCGGATCGGCCAACCAGCCTGGCCGGGTTCTTCCCGTGCAACGATGGGCTGTCGATCATCGAGCCGAACTACCTCGCCAATCACCCCATCGCCGAAGGCTACATAGTCACCGGGCTGCAGGACAATGGCGTGATTGAGCGATTGTCCAGCAGTGTGTGGCGGCTGGCCGAGGGGGGCGATGGTGGTAGTGTGGTCTTCGACCCCGTCTCGCCAACGCGCTTCATTTCGCAGTACGTGCGCGGAACCTATCGCGCATCGGATGGCAGCTTTCGCTGGAACTCGCCGAACAACCTGCTGCGACGCGCAGGTACATTGTCCAGCACCGAGGACAACGACAGCTCGTTTTACTCCACAGCCGTGGGCACCCAACACACGCGCGGCGCAAATACGGTCGGGCAGATCATCGCTGGCTCGACGCGCTTGTGGTACACCGAGAACTTTGGCGCGCCGTGGCCCGGCCCAGCGGGTGCGCGTTGGGTCACCTTGCCCACCGGCACCGACCCACTGCCCGGCAACACCTCGCAAGATGACTTTGGCGAGGCAATCACGGTGTGCCGCTGGCAGAGCGCCGACGTAGCCTGGGCGCTGGGTGAAGGTAAGCTGATGCGGTATGCGCGCACAGCCGGATCCGACGCCGCGGGTGGGCCCGGCACGTGGACGCGCGAAACGATCATCAAGAAGAACATCAAGAACAAGAAGGATGCCACCAAAGCCGATGGCCCCATTCGCGAGTCTGCAGTGTGGACCGATATCGGAGTCAATCTCGATCCACCAGCAGGCGCAAACCAGCCACCGCGACAGCATGGCAGCAAAGGCGCGATGTATCTGGGCACCATCGGCCACCCGACCAACGACGACGTCGATACGCTGTGGTGGTTCGACGGCACATCGAAGTGGTTCAAGACCGGTTTGCGCAAAGACGATCAGGGCCACCCGCGCGTGCCCGCGCCGGTCACAGCGATTGTGTGCGACCCGGCCTTCCCCGATGAAGTGTATGTCGGCACAACCGTAGGCGTGTGGAAGGGCGTTCGCACACAAGTGGGCAATGCCAACCCCGCGTGGACATGGGCGCCACGTCTGAATGGCTTGCCCGAGGCAACGGTGGAGGATCTGGCCATCTTTTCCGATGGCGGCCTGCGCTTGTTGCGAGCGGCCATCGCCGCCCGCGGCGTGTGGGAACTGCGGCTCGATGTGGCAGATGTGACTGACCTCACCTACTTGCGCGCCCACGATGATGACCTGCGTTACCGCGCACGCGCCATTGACAAACAGCGCGACCTGACCACGACGCGCTCGTGGCATGGCAGTCCCGATGTGCGCCCGCGCGTGGCGCCAGCGGCTCAGCCCGTGCCTGCATCGTTGACGCCGGCGGCGCCGTGGCAATCGAGCACCTTCAACACATCGCCACCCACACCCTCGCCCACGCAACAACAGACCAACGAGCTGCGCCGATTCCAGGCGGCGTTGCGTGCTTCCAGAAACGATCTTCGCGTGCGCACCACTGGCACCTGGGATGTGTATTTCAATGAGGTGCTGCGCGATCTCGGCGCGCCGATCATCACGCCGCCAGCCAACACGGTCAGCATCAACAAGGCTTTCTGGCAAGCCAACACAGCCGCGCCCAACGACAAGGCCGATCCGTGGGGCACGGGTGTGCCGCTCGAATCCGATTTGTATGATCTGGTAGGCGAGTTGCGCGAGGGCAACGCCAACGAGACATCGTGTGCGCTACCCAGGAAGCCAGCACGCATCGAGATTGTGGTGCATCGGCGCGGCCTCGATTCAATCGATGGGGCAAATGTGCGCGTGACGTTGTTGTGGTGGGCCGACCCGGCCGCCAAGAACACGGCCAAGTGGAACGACGCCACCGGGGCGCACCCGCCCAACAAGGCGTGGGATCCTGCGATCAACAACGTTACTTGGACGGACGCAGTCAACGAGGTGCTCAACAACGGCACCGGTAAGACGACGAAGGCGCTTGGGGCGGGTTGGCAATTTGCACTCGGCGCAAACAACACGCAGTCGCGCCGCCTTACGTTGACTGGGCAAACGCTGGATGCGTTGCACAGCGGCATCGTCACGTTCAACCTCGATCTCTCGGCGCGCAAGAAAGATTCGGTCGTGCTGCTGGTGGCAGTCATTCGCGCGGGCACAACTGCGGCCGACGATATCGCGCTGACCGCGATGACATTGGGCGAATTGGCGCTTAGGAGCCCGAATGTGGCAGTGAGATCAGTTCGCATTACCTGACGTGTGCTTATGCAAGCCACCTTCACGTTCCCGCGCGTCGCTGGCACGATTGATTGGCAGTACGCTGATGCAGACTGTAGCGGCTACGAACTTCATCCGGACCACAGCATGGAAATATTCGCCCGTAGGCGGATGACGTGCGTAGCCCGTTCAAGCATGTATCAAAAATACCAACTCTTGAGGAGATGGCATCTTTTGGCGTCCATCACGACATACCCGGAGGCGGACAAGGCTACATTCTTCAGCCCTCTGTCCGCCCCGCCCCGTGCTACGCTGTCGTCACAACTTACCCACACAGTTGACAGAGACCGCTAGTCTCCCGGGCGCGTCTCCATGGCGTGTTTTTCTGCGAGGTATTGGACAAACTCAAAAGGGCAATGGCATCGTTGCGATCCACCAGAGGTTCATGCTGAGATGAAATTGCTGCGTACATATAGCGACAGTTGATCGCCGAAGCCACCAAGAACTACTGTGGCTTGTCCATGTGTGCAAGGCATTCCCTGTAGCTATCATGTTCGGCGTAGTGATGATCATGATGACGGCGGTCACCAGCATCCAGTCTGTGACACCCACTGGAACAGGCTATGTCTCACTATTGGAATCAGTTCCGCGAGAGTCGACCAAAGATTCGTTCTGGATGATACTCTGCATTATGACTAGCGCTCGAGATGGGCCAGAATCAAGCCGCATCAAATCGTGACTCTATGAACGCCCTCGCCAGCTATCTTCCGCAAGATCGCCGTCAAGCGCTCGCGACTGATCAGGATCTGCCAAGTCGCGCCGATGGCGCGGCCCTTTTGGCAGATCTATCCGGATTCACGGCGCTGACCGAGGCGCTTACCCAGCAACTGGGCCCACATCGCGGAATTGAGGTCCTCACCGCCAAAGTCAACACCGTATACGACGTCCTGATCGCTCATGTGGATGCATATCGAGGCAGCGTCATCGGTTTTGCAGGTGACGCCATCACCTGCTGGTTTTCAGACAGCCCCGACGACAGCATCCCTGGCGCCAGCCAGCGCGCGGTTGCCTGCGCGCTCGCGCTTCAGTCGGACATGCGCGCCTTCCAGAGCATCCTGCTACCTGACAACAGCAGCATTGGAATCGGTCTCAAGGTCGCCGTTGCCAGCGGTCCGGCACGGCGATTTGTCGTGGGCGCCGCCAACATCCAGCTGATGGATGCGCTGGTCGGCTCGACCGTGGCTCGAACCGCCAGCGCGGAACATCTAGCGCATCGCGGAGAAGTGTTGGTGGACCAACCAACCGTTGCCGCGCTGAGCAAGTCTCTCGTCATCAGCGAGTGGCGGGGCGGCGAGAATGGCGGGGAACGCTTTGCAGTAGTTGGCGGATTGAGCACGAAAGTCATGACAACGCCCTGGCCGGAGTTGGTTGCGCCTCTGTCCGAGACGCGCGTGCGACCATGGCTGCACAACGCTGTCTACATTCGCGAGCAATCTGGTCTAGGCGAATTCCTGAATGAGCTTCGCCCTGTCGTTTCGGTGTTTGTACGCTTTGGCGGCATCGACTACGACAACGACGATACCGCCGGTGACAAGCTCAACAACCTGGTTCAGCAATTGCAGGTTATCGTCAGCGAGCTTTCGGGAAGTTTGATTCAGCTGACCATCGGCGACAAGGGCAGCTACATGTATTGTGTGTTTGGCACGCCGGTTGCCCACGAAGACGATGCGCACCGCGCTGTGCGCGCCGCGATAGCGCTGCACGGTGCTGCCGAACGCGCGGGATTGCCGCCGCTGCAGATTGGCCTGAGTTCCGGCACGATGTTGTGCGGAGCGTATGGCGCCGCAGTCCGAAAAAACTACGGTGCGTTGGGTAACGAAGTCAATCTGGCCGCCCGGCTGATGCAGCTCGCCGCGCCGGGCGAAACGCTGGTCAGCGGACGCATTCAGCGCGTGCTGGGCAATGCCTTTGCGCTCGATCCGCGCCCGCCGGTTCGCCTGAAAGGCAAGGCCGAGCCTGTGCCGGTGTTCGCCGTGCGCGAGGCCGCACGGCGGCGCGCATTTCGCTTGGAAGAGCCCGTTGCGGTGCTGCCCATGGTTGGCCGCGAAGACGCCCTCGCCCAGGTTACCGCGGTCTTCGAAAGCGTCCGGACAGGACGAGGTCAGGTAGTGGGGATAGTGGCCGAGGCGGGCATGGGCAAATCGCGGCTCGTGGCCGAGATCATCCGCCTGGCCACGCGCGCCGGGTGGACGGGCTACGGCGGCACGTGTCACGCCTTTGGGTCGCACAACCCATATATGGTGTGGCAAACGATCTGGCGCGCATTCTTTGACGTAGACCCCAGTGCGCCGTCCGGTCGTCAACTGCGCGCGTTGACGCGCCTGGTGGATGAGCTGGCGCCGGAGCGTTTGCAGGCGTTGCCTTTGCTGGATTCGTTGCTCGGGATCGATATCGCTCAGAACGATTTCACGCAAGCCCTTGAGCCGAGATTTCGCCAATCGACCCTGCATGCCCTGTTGCATGCATGCCTGCACGCCGTCGCGCTTGAAGCCCAGGCCGACGGCAAGGGGCTGTTGCTCGTGCTTGAAGACTTGCACTGGATTGATGATGCATCGCTCAACCTGCTGACTGAAGTGGCGCAGGCCATCAGCGCGTTGCCGGTGTTGATCGTGCTGGCATATCGTCCATCCGGGCTGATGTCCGCGGAGCTGAACCAACGCATCGAAATGCTGCCCCACTACGTCAGCATTGCGTTGACGCCGTTGGATGACGAGGCAACCCAGCTGCTGATTCGCTCCAAGCTGGCCCAGTTGTTTCCGGCGCACCGCGCAACCGTCCCGGACACGCTCATTCGCCAGTTGAGCGTTCATGCCCAGGGCAATCCGTTTTATCTTGAGGAGCTGCTCAACTATCTGCGCGACCAGGGCATGACGCCCGCGGATCAGACTGTGCCTGTCGGCATGGAACTTCCAAACAGCTTGCGCGCATTGATCCTCAGCCGGATCGATCAGCTGAGCGCGCACGAGCAGGCGACACTGAAGCTGGCCAGCGTGATTGGACGTATGTTCCGCTTTGCCTGGCTGCACGGGGCATTTCCGGTGCTCGGCGAGTCGCGGGCATTGCGTGCCGATCTCGAACAACTGGCGAGGCTGGACCTCACTCCCATCGCTCCCGCCGAATCGGAGTTGAGCTTCATCTTCAAGACCATCATCACGCAGGAAGTGCCCTATGAAAGCTTGCCGGAAGACACGCGCGCGCGGCTGCACGGGCAGTTGGCGAGCTATGTCGAAGCGCTGGCGGGTGACGACACCGGGCGCTTTGTCGAATTTCTTGCATTTCACTATGAACGCAGCGGCAATCTGGCCAAAAAGCGCGAGTATCTTCGACGTGCCGGCGACAAAGCGGTTGCCAGTTTTGCCCACGCTGGAGCCATAGACCTGTTCACGCGAGCGATTGCTGTCACACCGGACAGCGAGCTGGATGCGCACTACGCGCTGTTGCTAGCTCGCGAGCAGGAGTACAGCTGGCTCGGCGATCGCGCGGCCCAAGCCAAGGACATTGACGGGCTGCAGGCGCTGGCGTTGCGCACAAACAACACTCTGCGCCAGGCGGAGGTGGCGCTGCGCCGTGCTGCCCTCGCACTGGCCACCGGGCACAATCAAGATGCTTTAGTCGCGGCGGAGCAATCGGCCAGGTTTGCCGCGCAAGCGGGCGACATCAGGGCGGAAGCGCAGGCCCAACACCGCTGGGGACGGGCCTTCTGGCAAGCCGGCGAGTATGCGCCCGCCCGCGTACACCTGGACGAAGCGCTGCGCCTGGCGCGCCTCTGCGGCAGCACTGCAGACGAAGCAAACTGTCTGTACGATCTTGCGATGGTCAGTTATTACCAGGATGATGACCAAACGGCTTTGGCCTATTTGCAGCAATCGACAACGCTGTTTGAGAAGCTCGGCAACAAGGAAGGCGAGATTCGTTGCCTCAGCCTCAACGCCATGGTGCTGGACAACATGGGCCAGCGTATCCAGGCTCTCTCGATATATGAACAAGCGCTAACCGCCTGTAATCTGGTCGGCTGGCGCTATGGCGAGGCACGCTTACTACAGCAATGCGGCGCCTGCATGCTGGATCTGGGCCTGTTGGACGCGAGCAAGGCGCGATTCGAACAAGCTGCCCACATCTGCAGCGAGATTAACGACCAGCAAAACTTGGCAAACAGCCTGGACGGGTTGGGGACGATTGCATGTCATCGCAATGCCCTCCACCAGGCTCAGAATTTGTTTCGCGAAGCCCTGGCGATTCAACAAGCCACGGAAAACCGGCGTGGCCAAGGCTATGTGCTCACCCATCTCGGCCATGCCCTCATGCGCATGCGCGAGTGGGCCGCGGCTGAAGACGTCCTGGCGCAGGCGCTGGCCATTCGCCGCGAGAGCGCGGCCGGCGCGCTGCTTCTGGACACCTTAAGCGCGCAAGCGCTTTTGGCGTTGATGCGCGGTGATCGGCAACGCGCCCGGCAGCCTGTGCAGGAAATACTTGACTATCTGGACGCCGAATCGCCCCAGGGCGCCGAATCGCCAGTGCATGTATACCTGATCGCCTATCTTGTTGTGTTCCTGCAATCGCTCCACGCACCGGACCAGCGCGAGACTGCAGTGCACCTGTTGGCGGCCGGGCACGAGCTGCTGAATCAGCAGGCACAAACCATCCTGGATGAGACGTTGCGCGCGCAGTTTATTCAGAACATTCCGGCAAATCGTCAATTGGCCGCCGTGTGGCGGGCACGGCAAGGCAAATCGCCGTTCTCAGCGACTGCCGGGAATAACCCCGTCCGGTGATCGAATTGGCGGAGCCAGATAGGGCGTCACATTTCGTGTGCTAGTTATCTTGATCCAGTACACGTGACCAAACTCAAACTCGGTGACATTTGATTTTGTGGCGGTCGGCAACATCGGGTTCACCAGGCTGGCGGGCTGTTCCCACACAACAGAGTAGGCGTTTGCGATTGAGGCGAGTGCATCTTTGATGGGACGCTTGTCTGGCAAAGAATATGCGAACTGATTCCACCCGGGTTTTAGATCGGGCATTTGCACCGTGCACATGACCGCATAGGTTCCGGCAACTGTCTGAAAGTCGGCTACAACTAGGTTCTCAACAAAACGCGTGGTCTCGAGCCGCTGCCAGGTCGTGCCATTCTGAGGCAGGAAGTAAACAGACAGCGCATGCTCGAAACCTTCAGGCACGTCGCGCTGCAGATAGTTGAAAGCAATCGTTTTTGTCGCCGCGATGCCAACCTCTGGTACAACATAGTAGGCTTGCCCGACTGGCACCAGCCAGGGTTCATCCGCCAGTTCCGGCAGCAATGGCACCGTCTGCAACGCCTGAATACCGCCGGGCTCAAAGAGCCCGCCTTGATCGTAGATGGCGATCTGTGAATCAGCCGATAGCACCGGCGCCGCGAAATCACGGCGTGACGCGCCACCTATAACAGACTTGTCACCGCCGCCCAGTGGCGATCTATCAGCACCGCCCAACGGCGATCGGTCAGCACCGCCTAACGGTGATCTGTCGGCACCGCCCAACGGTGATCTGTCGGCACCGCCCAACGGCGATCGGTCAGCACCACCCAGTGGCGATCTATCAGCGCCGCCTAACGGCGATCGGTCAGCACCGCCCAACGGCGATCGGTCAGCGCCGCCCAACGGTGATCGGTCAGCGCCGCCGACTACCGGCAGATCGGGTACCTCTATCGCGCTATCGTCCGCCGACCATGGCAACTGAATGAACATCCGAGCGATCGCCTCGGGAGTTGCACCAGCGGAATTCACCCTTCTGCGTTGATTCGCGCCTGCGACTCGGGTATTGAACCCCGTACTGCCGTCGTCCACCCAAACCCGAACAAAAACATCCTGGGCCGGAAATGGCAAGGTCACCACGCTGGTATAGCGACCGTTGCTGCCCTGCAAAACTGCAACAGGCGCAATGCCCGGCAACGTCGGGTAGTGGGCAGGATAGATTTGGACTTTGAGCGGCAACTCGGGTAACACTTGCGCAGTTTTGCCCGACGATTGCAGAGTCACGCTGACCATCAGCGTGCGCGTTGTGATCGCCTGCACATCTATGGCAGGCGGCCAGGAAGTTTGCTGATTCAGAGGCCGGACCGGCAATGAGACATCAGCCCCTCCCAGGCCTTCCAGGCAACCGATGTTGGGCTGATTTGCTTTGCTGAAATCGAACAGACACAGTCTGTCGCCTCGCGCCGCGCCATGCACCTTGATGCGATCGCCGCCGGCGGTCGGTGAACCAATCGACAGCAGCACATCATCCGTGAGCTCGGGTGTGCCCTGTGTCTGGAAGAGATAGACTTGCGCGCCCGGCAACCGGATGCGATTGCCCTCTTGATCACGCAAATCAAAGTTGCGTGTCGGCAATGGGTTGGGTGATTCCGGCAGACTCCAGTTGACAATGCGCGTCACATCCAGCGGAAGAACGGTCGGTCCCTCAAACACGGTTGTTGGAGCTTGCAGAAATGGATAGAAGGCCGTGATGGTTTCCCAATCTGACCGACCCGTTGTGCCCTGGGCCAGGCTGGCCAGACAAG
>JANMNW010000469.1:0-12585 GCA_031368515.1 Chloroflexota bacterium | reverse complement strand
GCAATTCAGCACGCCCCTGATCTGTTCGCTGTAGCGTTCTGCCAAGGTTTCTTCCGCCATCCCCGAACCTTACACGTTTTGGCTTGTCCTTGTTTGGTTCCGGCTTGTCCGGCTTAGGGTAAAGCCGGCTTCGGCTGAAGTGGCGACGCTGCCGCCGAGCAAATGAGCCCGTTCGCGCAAGCCCAGGAGACCAAACCCGCCGGAATCTCCGTGCGCCGCGGTGTCGGGTGAGGGACGCGCCCCGCCACTGTCGTGCACCGTCAACGTGGCGCGCTTCGATTCGAAGCGCAGCCGCAGTTCCGCGCGCGATGCGTTGGAGTGCTTGCGTACATTGGTCAGGCCCTCTTGCGCGGCACGGTAGAGCAGCATTTCGGCGTGCGGCGCAAGCGGCAGCGGCGCGCCTTCGAGCACAAGTTCGGCGTCAATCCCTGTCTCGCGCGAGGCGGTTACGAGCAGCCCAATCGCATCGGACAGCGAATGGTTGCCCATCGGGCCGGCACGCAGAGCGGCGACCGAACGGCGCACTTCGTTCAGCCCCTCTTTGGTTAACGACTGCGCCTTGGCCATCGCGTCGGAGGCTTTTTCGGGATCGCGCGCCAGCACCGCGCGCGCGGCTTCAAGCTGCATGTTTACCACGGTGAGATAGTGGCCGAGCGAATCGTGCACTTCGCGCGCCAGCCGGTTGCGCTCGCGTGTGGTGGCCAGCTCCTCGACCTGGCCGGCATATTCCGCCAGTTTGCGATTGGCCTCGCGTAATTGCACGGCCAGCTTTTCGATTTCACCGCGTGCTTGTCCTTGTTCGACGGCAATCCGCGAGAATGCCGCGACGAAGAAAGCGCCGGGCAGGTAACCCAGCATGCTGCGCAAGGCTTCGGCGACATTAGTGTTCAGCGCGATGGCGGCGCCAAACAGCAGCACGATCAACGCGGTGACAGACAGCGCGCTGCGTCGCGGCAAAAGTATGAAGGCATGGCTGATGAGCGGCAACGGCACAATCCAGATGTTGCCTTCGGTGACGCGAAAGCCGAGATAGCAAATGGCCGTGGCGATGGCGAGCTGGGTTACGAAGTAAGCGCTGATCGAGCGTGGGCCGTCGCGCTCGCAGCGCGCAAACCAGGCAACGCCGAGGGTGCAGTAGATCAGGCCCAGCACTATCAGCGTCAGCTGTTCCAAAGTCGTACCGGTGCGTTTGAAAAGCAGCGAGGCGTAGCCAACCAGCACGGTCGCCAGAAATATCCCGAATCCAATGATGGCGGAACGCTCGATCTTGTCGAAGCCGGGCAGGCGTTTCATGCGCGCGAATTTTATGTGAATCGCAGGGTGTCACCACCCCCGGAGGGTGGCAATTCACCGCTACAGCAATTGGCTCAGCTTTGTGATGATGCGATCGGGATTGCCTTGCCGCTTGGCTGGCAGGCCATTAGCCTGAAAATCAAACCATACGCCGGTGATGCCCACGTTCTGAGGCGCGAGCACATCCCAGTCCAGTCGATCGCCCACCATCCATGTTTCGGCCGCATCCACGCCGAGCACCGACAACACGTGCTTGTATGTGCTCGGGTGGGGTTTGCCCACGCCAAACTCGCCTTCAACCACAATGCACTCAAATTCGCTCGCCAGCGCATGTAAATTTATCTTGCGGCGTTGCCACTCGGCGCCGCCGTTGGTGATGAGTGCCAGGCGTGCGCCGCGCGCGTGCAGCGTGTCCAGAACTGTGCGAGCGTCGGGAAACATGTCCAAGGCGCGGAAGAAGCGCTGAACATAGCTGTCGGCAAAGCGTTCGAGCATGTCGTCGGGCGCCGGGGCCAGGCCCAGGCGCAGGTTGGTCAGGCGCAGCACCTCTGCCGATGATTCGCCCATGCGCAAGCGCCAAGTTTTGTGGCGTTGCGCATCGTCCCAGAACCATTTGCGTGATTCGTCCAATGCGGAGCTGAAGACGTCCTCGTCCACGCTCAGTTCACGAGCGAATTCGCGCGCCAGGCCTTCCCAGGTGATGGCGCTGGCGGAGTTGGTCTGGATCAACGTGTCGTCCAGATCGAATACGATGGCTGAGGGAGATCCAGTCATGATTTGGAGCGCTGCAGCTCGGCCAGCAATTCAAGCTGCCCGGTGTGATAGGCCTCATGCCGCAATCGAAAAATCACGCTCTCGCTGAGAGGCATCGGCGGCACAGTGCCAAAGGTGATCATTTCAGCGCCTCGCTCGGTTGTGAGCGCGCATAACCCAGTCGCCAGCGCCTCTTGCGATGCGTCGAGTGCGGCGAGCAAGGCCGGAAATTGCGCCAAGCCCGGCTCATTATGCAACACAGGCTCGGAGCCGGCCCGATAGCGCAACGCGATTTCATCCGGAAACACAGCAGGCTGTCCAAGATCTTTCAGCACAGTGTTACGGTACAGCGCGATGTGTCCGACGATCCAGTTGACGCAATTGCCTTTGAGCGGCGGCTGTGCCAGCGAATCGGCATGCGACATGCCGGCTGTGTGTGTTTTGACAAAAAACAGGTTGCGCGCGTAGGCGTTGATGAGCGTGTCAATCGTAAACATCGTAGTGGGTTGAATGCGCGAGATTATCACCCACCAGCGGTTGCCCCTGGCTGACGAAACGCAGAAGTTGGTTGCAAATGCCGGTTCCGACATCTGGCGTGATAATGCCGCGCGTGAATTCGCTTCGCCTCAGCTTCGTCTCGTTCATTGCCCTGCTTATTGTTTCGTTGCCTGCGGCCGCACAGACGCCGGCGCCTTCGCGCACGCCCATCGCCACAAAGCGGCCGGTTGCCACGCCAACCGCAGTGCGGACATCTCCGTCACGCACACCCATTTCCACAGCTTCTCCGGCAGCCGCTGCGGCCACGCCCGAGCGGCCTGCGCGCCCGGAGCGGGTCATGGTAGCGCTGGTGTTTGGCCAATCCAATGCGGCAAACTTTGGCGAATCGCGCCGCACCGCCGGCCCACGCGTGCTGGTGCTTGCCAACGGAAAGTTTGTTCGCGCAGCTGATCCGTTGCCGGGTGCCAACGGCGTCGGCGGCAGTGTTTGGACACGCCTGGGCGACAAGCTGATCGCTTCCGGCCGCTTTGACCGCGTGATCTTCATCCCTGCAGCTGTGGGCGGCACCGAGATTGCCGAATGGACGCCTGATGTAAAAAAACACTTCAAGCTGGTCGAGGCGCAGATACGCGCCGCGCAGGCGCGCGGCCTGACGTTCACCCACCTGTTATGGCATCAAGGTGAAAGTGATGCAGCCCTGTTGATCAGCCCGTCTGACTATCGACTGCGCTTCCTGGCGATGTTGCGCGGTGTGCGCGAATTGGGCGTCACCGCGCCCGTGTTTGTGGCGCAGGCTACACGCTGCGGCGGCTATCCGGAAAACAAAGACATCCGCTGGGTGCAGCGTGATATTGTTAATCACGATCTGGGCATCTGGCAGGGGCCCGACACCGATTCGCTCGGACCGGAATACCGCCACGATGGCTGTCACTTTTCAACGCGCGGCCTGGATGCGCACGCGCGGTTGTGGCTGCCGTATCTTGACGCATACAGGCGATAGCGACAATCACTTTGCAGGTTTCGATCTTGGAGTTACCATGGAAAACAATGCCAGCCTCTTTCCGGCCTTGACGCCGCCACAACGCTACTTTTTGGATGTGAATGGCTACGTCGTCGTGCCCAACACGCTGACGATCGATCAGATCGGCCGCTTGCATGAAGCGTTGCAGCGCTTGAAGCGCGACTTTTTCGACCGCGATGACCCGGCCAGCGCCGTAGTACGAAATTGCCGGCTGTCTGTGTGCAAGCCGCACCATGTGCACTTTGCCCATGTGCTTGAGACCGATCCGGCCATACTGGAATACCTGACGCACCCGCGCCTTGTGGCGATGGCCGAAGAACTGGTTGGCGGCAGCGTGCGGCTGGAGGAATCGGAAGCAATCATCAACAGCCGCGCGCCCGAATATGATCCGGCCGCTCCGCGCCGCTTTGGGTTTCACACCGGCACGCGCCCGGAGCACGGCACCTATACCAAGAACGGCCTTTTTCACTGCAACTTTGTCAAGACGCTGACCAATTTGACCCCGCTTGGCCCGGACGACGGCGGCACGGTCGTGATCGCTGGCAGCCACAAAATCGAGGCGCCGATCGAGCACATCATCGCCTGCGCCTACGAAGATCCGTCTTTGATTCACCAAGTGATCGCGCCCGCCGGCTCCACGCTGCTCTTCGGCGAGTCGCTGATTCACGCAACCGGCCAGCTGCGCAGCGACCGTGAGCGGGTCATCATCATTGGCGGATACACGCCGCCGATGTTTCGCGCCTGGCCGGGCCAGGAACCGAGCCATGAGTACATCGAGGCGCTGCCTGAAACGCACAAGGCACTGATCGCAGGGACCGAAAGCTGGCACTGGCGTCAGCGCTATCGCACGTTGGATCAGGCCGTTCCCACATGAATCGCCATGGTGCCCAGCGCCAGCGTCTTGAAGTAGGCGTTGCGATAGCCGGCCTGGTCGAAGTACGCTTTTAATGGTTTGGCTGGCGGGAATTTGCTGAGCGAATTGGGGAGATAGGCGTAGGCCTTGAAATCGCCGGAGATGATTCCGCCGAGGATCGGCACGAACTTGTAGAAATACAGCGTAAACAGTTGCTTGAAGATAGGCCCTTGCGGATGCGTGATCTCCATGCACACCACGCGGCCGCCGGGCTTGGTGACGCGTTTGAGTTCGCGCAGGCATTGCGGCAAATCGACCACGTTGCGCAAAAGAAAGGCGTTAGTCAAGCCATCAAAGGTGGCGTCGGGAAAGGGCAGGTTGAGCGCATCACCCACACCCCAAACCGTTTTGTCGTCCCCGCGTTCCACGCCTTTGCGCGCGCCTTCGCGCAAGATGGTCTCGGAAAAATCGAATGCGCTCACGCGCGCGTTGGGATATCGTTCGCGCACCGCAAACGCCAGGTCGCCGGTGCCGGTGGCCAGATCGAGCACATGCGCCGGCGCGTCGCCCAGCACCAGGTGTTTGGCCGTCTCGCGCCGCCAGGCCTGATCGCGCCCGCCGGTCATCACACGGTTCATCAAGTCGTAGCGCCGGGTGATCCGGGAGAACATCGTTTGCACCTGTTTGGCGCGTTCCGGGGCAGGTGTGGCAGTCATAGTGTTGCCGCCATTCTAGCGGGCGCGCCGCAACTGATGCACGAACCTGGTGTTGTACCGGTTTATCGGACGTGCCAGCTCAAGCGGCGCTGCCTTTCATTCTTTTTATCCATCACGCTCTCATCCTTCACCAGCGTCTTCTAAGGGTTCGGTGCGTCCCCAAGTTTTCCAGGAGGCATTTATGCAACAAGCGGATCGGGTTCACGATGAGGATGTCAAACAGCTGCACAGCCTGGGCTACGCACAGGAGCTGTCGCGGCGGATGAGCGGATTCTCAAATTTCGCCATTTCTTTTTCAATCATCTGTATTTTGGCGGGCGGAATCACCGCGTTTGCCGCCGGATTGAGCGCCGCAGGCGGCGCATCGATCGGCATCGGCTGGCTGGTGGGCGGCGCCTTTGCCATGATCGTGGCGCTGTCGATGGGCCAAATTGCAAGCGCGTTTCCCACAGCCGGCGGTTTGTATCACTGGAGCTCAATCCTTGGTGGCCGGGCCTGGGGCTGGGCGACCGCGTGGTTCAACTTGCTTGGGCTCATCTTCGTCGTGGCTTCGGTCGATGTCGGCGTTTATAACCTTTTCAAAGACTTGGTGCTGAACGGCGTGTTTGGCGTTGATGTTTCAGGGTTTGGCTTTGCGCATCTGGTCATTGGGACAACGATTATTCTGGTTGCGCAAGCGTTGTTTAATCACTACGGCATCCGGATGACAACGCTGCTGACCGACTTCAGCGGTTACTTGATTTTTGCCGTGGCGATTGTGTTGACGGTTGCATTGCTTGCCTATGCGCCCAGTCTGGACTTTGGCCGGCTGTTCACCTTCTCAAATTTCACCGGCGATGCCGGCGGCGGCGTGTGGCCGCGCACCGAAAGCGCGCTGCTGCCCTTCATGCTTGGGTTGATCCTGGTGTGCTACACCGTCACCGGTTTTGACGCCTCGGCGCACACCTCTGAAGAGACGCGTCAGGCTGCAATCGTCGTGCCCCGCGGCATGTGGCAGGCGGTGTTGTGGTCGGTGATATTCGGCTATTTCATGGTGAGTGCGTTCGTGCTGGCCATGCCCAGCGTGCCGGACGGCGCGTCCAAAGGCTACGGCGTATTTGCATGGCTCATGAGCGGTTCTTCCATGCCTCTAATTCTGCGCAGCCTGCTCTTTATTGGCATCGTGCTGGCCAACTTTTTGTGCGGGCTGGCTGGCTTGACCTCCACTTCGCGCATGATGTTCGCGTTTGCACGCGATGGCGGCCTTCCGGCATCGCGCACACTGGCGCATGTCAGCGCGACCTACCGGACGCCGACCTACGCAATCTGGGTCAGCGCGGCGCTCGCGCTGATTTCGACACTCTACGCCGAGGCTTTTCTGGTGCTCGCGGCCGGTTGCGCCGTGTTTTTGTATATTTCGTATGTGATGCCGATTGCCGCTGGCTTGCTCGCCGAAGGCAAGCGCTGGACCCAAAAAGGCCCGTTCAACCTGGGTGGCTTGTCCAAAATCGCGGCTGTGTTGGCCATCATCGGCGGGTTGCTTTTGGCCTGGACGGGGTTTCAACCGCCCAACGAAAAAGTGTTGTATCTGACCATTGGGCTGATCGTTGCGATGGTGGTCATGTGGTACGCCTTTGAACGGCGGCGCTTTGCCGGCCCGCCGATGGGCGACCGGATTCAAGAGCGACAAAAAGAGATCGCCGTCATCGAAGCGCGTTTCGAATAATGTCCAAGCTGCCCATTGCCATCATCAACGCGCATGGCGCGCTGGCCTGCCCGCCTGAATTGGAAGGCCGGCATGCGCTGACGCCCGAGCAGGTGTTTAACGAAGCCGATGCCTATGCCGGCGATCTGTTCGACTTTCGCGATGATGTGCTGCATTGGATCAGCTTTCCCTATGCACGCTGCTTTCTAGATGTCAATCGCCCGAACGACAACACGCTGGTGGATCATCCGGCGTTGTGGCGCGCGGGCGATGGCATTGTCAAGCGGCAAACGAGCTATGGCGTGCCGGTGTTCAAACCCGGCCAGCAGCCCGATGCGGGTGAAGAACATGCGCTGATCGACAGCCACTGGCGCACATGGCATGCACAGCTTGAAGCAGTGGCAAACGATCCACGCGTCAAGCTGGTGTTTGACTGCCACAGCATGGCCGCGCACGGGCCCAGCCATTACAGCGATCCAGGCGCGTTGCGCCCGCGCGCGCAAGTGGCCAATCTGGGCGACGCCAACGCTGAGATCGAAACGTTGCGCGGCATGCTGAGCGCGCCGGCAGCGATGACGCGTGAATTTTCGCGCCTGCTGGGCGACGCACTGGCAAGGCTCGACACGTTGCTCCCATCCGGTGAGCCGTGCCGCATCAACGCCCCATTTTGGGGCGGATGGAACGTGTGGGGGCATGGCGGCACGCGCCAGCCCTGGCTGATGATCGAAATCAATCGCGCGTTGTATGTCGGCGCGCAGCACAGCGACGCGCCTGTGCGCCCGCCCGATCACCCGCGCATCGCCGCCATTCGCGATGCCATCTGGCGAGCCATCACGCTGCTCACGCAGTCGTTGCGCTAAAACCCATCCTGCATTCCACGCAACAGTTGAGGGCGCTTCGCTATGGCAGGGGTTTGAAAAACAGCCTGCTGGCGACGTAGCGCGCCACGCGACTGCGCTGTTTGCGCGCTTCACCTCGCAACACTCTCTATGCGCTTGCGCAGCGAATGCCGAGCGCCCGTACTTCATCTTTCCCATCTCTAGCCGCGTCTGCGACTTATTGCGGAGTTCGGCCCAACGATTGAGTCGCCTGTCGTACAGGACTTTTTGCAAAACGCGTATTGCTAAAGGCGGAGGCGTCTCAGTATTTTGTCGCAGCCGTACTAACCTGAGTGGATGATGAAAGTCCCACCCCTCGGGCCTCACTATTAGTGCTGTTGGATCAATGGCCGAGAACGTTCTCCTCCTACGGGATGCGTCTCTGCCCTGATTTAGTCGGGATGCCCCCAGCGGATGTCCGCAGAACGGTTGAGCAGCGCAGCCATTGGACGTAAGCCGCCGTCAGCCGCAACAGAGCTAATACATGAGCAACTCACATCGCAGTCACACCGCTCTCTTCAAGCGCATGCGCAAAGGCATGCGCCTGGTGATGGCTCTGGCCCAATTGACAGCGGCTTTGAGCGGCGCCGTTCTCGGCGTGGTTGCTCCGCCCGAGCTGCGGGATGCGCTGAGCGGCATTCCCGTTGTGGGATCAGAGCTGGCGCGGGTGCTCCCGAAGCAAGGCGCCGCGCATGCGTCTGTGGGTCAGCCCGATCCCGTTGTCCTGGGCACAAACAGCATCACCGTGACCAATAGCGTGAGCAACAGCGCGCAGAGCGGCTACACGATCACGCTCACCGGGCCTTCGTATCCCACGGGCGCATTTGTGCCGATCGTGAGCGGCACGCAAGTGATCACCGGCCTGGTGCAGGGTGTTTACACGATCACCGAGTTGTCACCGGGAATGGGTTGGACGACCAGCTACTCCATCACATCGGGCAGCGGCATCGCCAGTGCCGGCAACGCCGTCGTGACGTTGACCAACGCCATCACCGCCGCGCCGGTGGCCAGCGGACCGATTTCCGGGTTGGTCTTTCGCGATTACAACAGCAACGGCAACATCGAGGGCGGCCGTTTCGCCGACACCGGCGTGCAGAGCGTCACCGTCACCGCTTATGGCGTGAATGGCGCGGCCGCGGGCAGCACCACAACCAATGTGAGCGGCACCTACGCGTTGACGCCAACCGCATCCGGCCCATGGCGCTTGGAGTTCACCGGTTTGCCGGCTGGCTACGAGCCCGCGCGCGTCCTTACCGGAACGCAGAACGGCACCACCGTTCAGTTTATTAACTCGGTTCCGGCCGGCAATGTGAACCTGGGCGTGATTTTGCCAGGTGCCTATCTTGGCGATCAGCCTGGCCTGGCGATTCCGGTGTCGCACATCGGCGCAGCCGTCACCAAAACCAACGCCGGGGGCGACGACTATGGCTTTGTGTCATTTCCGTTTGGCGCGACGGGTGTGAACACCGGCGCGCCGGGCGATGTCAATCAGCCCGACTTCACGCGCGACGCAACGGCGGCTCAACTCGGTTCATTGTGGGGTGTGGCTTACCAACGCAGCTCCGGGCGCATCTTCTCAAGCGCCTATTTGAAACGACATGTCGATCTGGGCCCGCTGGTTCGGCCGGCGACGGGCGCGGGCGTGCAGGCGATGCCGGTGGACGGCATCTACATGCTGGACTACGGTTCGGACATCGGCGGATCAGTGTTGGGCGGCTTTAGGCTAAACGGCGTGACGCCCGCCGCCGGCACGCTGGGTGTGATTAGCACTGGCGTCGTATCACGCGAAATCATCGCCACCGCTGTGACGACCGCAACGCCGTATGCGCTCTCGACGGTCGCGCAGGAATCGCTGGACGCTGACGCATTTGGCAAGGTCGGCAAAGTTGGTTTTGGCGACATCGACATCACAAAAGACGGACGCTATTTGTGGGTGGTGAACTTGAATCAGCGCTCGCTGATTCGCATTGATGCCGCCAGCGCCGCGACGTTGCCGACCACCGGCACGATCAGCGGCGCGCTGCTTGCGCACTACGCCATCGACTTGAGCGGTTTGCCCGCCTGCAGCGGCGTCCTGCGGCCGTGGGGTCTCGGCTTCACCGAGACACGCGGCCATGTTGGCGTGGTGTGCGACGCGACGACGGGAACAGCGGCCGATTTGCGCGCCTATGTTCTGGCCTTCGATCCGATCACGCCGACGACGTTCACGACTGTGTTGACCGTTAATCTGGATCCGGCGGTCTATCGCCGTGAAAGCGCGCAATACAACTCCGCGGCCAGCAATTGCAGCCTCGGCACACAGTATGGCTGGAATCGCTGGGCGACGACGTTTGCAGATATCAGCCCGGCCACCGGCGAACGCGCCTGTCCGCAGCCTATTTTGTCCGACATCGATTTTGATGACAACGGCGACATGGTGCTGGGCTTCATGGATCGAACCAGCAACCAAAAAGATCAGGCCAATTACGCGACAGATAGCACCCTGCTTTACACGCCCAATGCTGCAGGCGACACGCTGCACGCGTGCGCCACCGGCGGCGTCTATGTGCTCGAAGGCTTTGCCGGCTGTGTGATCGACGCCGACACCATGGGCAGCGGCGCGGGCTTTGGCACCACGCGCCCCTCGACCGTGGACGGCCCCAACGGCGTTGGCGAGTTTTACTTTGAAGACTATCCGTCCGAGCACGCAGTGGCCACGGACATTCGGCATGCCGAGGTGTCGCTGGGCGGCCTGGTGGTTGTGCCCGGCGCGCACGAAGTGGTGGTCAATGCATACGACCCGATCGACGGCGACTTTGCGCAGGGTGTGCAGTGGTATCGCACCCGCACGACGATGGCCGGAACACCCGGCACGCGCGCGAGCCAGTATCAGCTCAACGACGCCGGCCTGGCGCCATTTCGGACCAAAGGATCACGGCTGGGCGATATTGAGCTGCTTGCGCCGCCGGCGCCGATTGAGATCGGCAACCGCATTTGGCGCGATGTCAACGGCAACGGCGTGCAAGACGCGGGCGAAGCGCCGATCAGCGGCGTCGTCGTGACGCTGACCACGCCAGTTGGGGGGGTGGTCACCACCACGACCAATATCAACGGAAACTATGTGTTTACGCGCGAAGCGGCCAGCGGCGCTTACAGCAACACGCTGCGCTTGTTTGGCGCATACACGATCACCGTCAACCCAGCACAGGCGGCGCTGGCCGGACTGGCTTTGACGCAGCAAAATGCGCAAGCCATCGACGGCTCGCCCAGCAGCAACCATGCCATCAGCGACACGCGCGACAGCGATGCGGCGCTGGTTGGCGGCATCGCCACGATTTTCTACACCACGGGCAGCGCCGGGCAAAGCAACCATGGCCTGGACTTCGGCTTTTCGCCGCTTGTGCGCGCGGCGGTGGCCATCACCAACACGGCGCCCTTGCTTTATGACCTGGGCAACCAAGTGTGGTTCGATGTCAACAACGACGGCATTCTGAACGCCGGCGAGACGCCGGTGACCGGTGTGACGATGACGTTGCTAAACATCAGCAGCACGGTCATCGCCACCAGCACGACCAATGCGCAAGGCTATTACTCGTTCACCAATCTGCTGAGCGGCACCTACAGCGTGAACGTGCCCGGCGTCAATTTCATGGACGGCGGCGCGCTGGCGGGCTATTGGAACAGCACGCCGACAACCAGCACGGTGACGGCCGGGGCCAACAACCGCGATCATGGCGTCAACCCGGCAACCTATGCGGCTTATCTCGCCACTGGCGTGGGCAGCGGGCCGGTGGGGCTCGGTGCAAGCAGCGTGACCGGCGAGGATGCCGGTTCACCGGCCACGCCCAATGGCGATGCGCGCAACAATCTGACGCTCGACTTCGGCTTCTACAAGCTGGAAGTGGGCAATCAAGTGTGGTACGACACCAACAACGACGGCGCGTTGAATGCCGGCGAAGCCGGCGTGAGCGGCGCGCCAGTGACGCTGCTGGATGGCGCAGGCGCCGTGGTCAGCACTACCACGACCAATGCTTCCGGCTCTTATACGTTTACCGGCCTGATGTCGACGACCTATCAGGTCGTGATTACTGCGCCGCTGGGCTATTTCAGCAGCGTGCCAAACAGCGCCAGTGCCCTGGCCGCCGATAACGTCGATGACGGCATCACGCAGACCGGGCGGGTGATCAGCAGCGCGCTGTTTAGCCTGAGCGCGGTGAGCGGGACTGTGGGAACCAGCACCGGCACCGTGAGCAATGGCATCACCCGCAATCCGGCGGTCGACTTTGGCTTGTATACGCAACAGGTCGGCAACACGATCTGGGTTGACGTCAACAACAATGGCGTGATCGACGGCGGCGAACTGCCGTATGCGGGCACGGTGACGGTGACGCTGCTGAGCGGCGGCAGTGTGATCAGCACGATTGTGACGACCAATGGCACTTATACATTCACAGGGGTCCCAAGCGGGACATACGTGGTGAGTGCGACGATCCCGGTGGGCTATCTCAACAGCACACCCACGACAAGCACGGCCGGCATCGACAACAACGACAACGGCGCGACGAGCGGCGCGTTCATGGTGAGCGCGGCGTTTACGATGACGCCTGGGACGAACCTGAGCGCCATCGTGGCAAGCAATGCCAATGGCACAACGGTCAATCCGAGCATTGATTTTGGAATTGTGGCGATCGTGATTCCAACGAATACGCCGACACCCACGCCCACGGCGACGAATACGCCCACGCCCACTCCTACGCCAACGGCCACGGCGACAAATACACCTACGCCTACAGCGACAGCGACGAACACGCCCACGCCCACGGCCACGGCGACGAACACGTCGACGCCCACGCCCACGCCAACGAACACACCCACGCCTACCGCCACGGCGACGAACACGCCCACACCTA
>JANMNW010000450.1:0-17017 GCA_031368515.1 Chloroflexota bacterium | reverse complement strand
GGTGATGCAGGCGGTGAGCGCGATGACCGGCATCCCGACCAACAAGCTTGGCGCGGACGAGCGCGCCAAATTCGCGCAGATCGAAGACGCGCTGCGCCAGCGTGTGCTGGGTCAGGATGATGCGATCAAGGCGCTGGCGCGCGCGGTCAAGTCGGCGCGCGTTGGGCTCAAGGATCCCAAGCGTCCGATCGGCTCGTTTCTGTTTCTGGGACCCAGCGGCGTCGGCAAAACCGAGCTGGCCAAAGCGCTGGCCGAATTTCTATTTGGCACCGAGGATGCCCTGGTGGCCATCGACATGACCGAGTATCAAAAGGACGACACAATCAACCGGCTGATCGGTGCGCCGCCGGGCTATGTCGGTTATGAAGGCGGAGGCCAGCTGACGGACAAGATCATCAAGTCGCCGTATGCCGTGGTGGTGTTCGACGAAGTTGAAAAAGCGCATGCGCGCATCCTTGATATCTTGCTGCAAGTCATGGAGGAGGGCCGGCTGACGGACGGGCAGGGCCGCATCGCCAACTTTAGCGAGACGGTCATTATTCTGACCAGCAACCTCGGCGCACAGTATCTCAACGACGCCGCGTTGAAATTCGAGGACTCGCGCGAGCTGGCCATGAGCGATGTGCGCGCGTTCTTCCGCCCGGAGTTTCTCAATCGGCTGGACGACATTGCCATGTTCAAGCCGCTGTCGCAGGACGTGCTGCGCAAGGTGCTCGATCTGATGATCGCCAAAGAGGCCAAGCTGGCGCTGGCGCGCGGAATTGCGCTTGAAATCGCGCCGGCGGCGCGCGAATGGCTGCTGGCCCAAAACACGGAACCCCACATGGGCGCGCGCCCGCTTCGGCGCATTCTTCAGCGCAACATCCGCGAGAAACTTGCCGACTATCTATTGACGCTTGAAACCCCGCCGTCGCGCGTCAGCGTCGATCTGGCTGACGGGCGGCTGGATTTTCGCACTTGACCGCCTGCGCTTAAAATCCATGGATCATGCACGACGCCGTCGCCTCCGCCCGCGCTGCCGATGATCTGATCGCGCGCATCGAACGCGATGCGGCAGGGCATGATGGCACGTTGCCTGAGGCGAAGGTCATCGCCTGGCGCGCGTACATCACCGCCCTGTTTGAGTGGAACGTTCTGGATGCGGCGACATTGGCCGCATTGTATGGCCGCCTGGCTGCGCTGTCTGTCGAAGGCGTGCCCGAGGTGTTTGAGAGTGTGACGCCGCCGTCGGTCGGTCCATCAGCGCCGGCGGACGCACTGCTTGATGATCCGCAGTTGGCGCGACTGCATCAATTTGGCACCCAGTTGGGCGACATGCCCAATCTTGATTCAATCCTGCCCGTGATTGTGCGGCTGCTCACCGAGACGTTGCGCGTGCCCTATGCAGCCATTTACTTGCGGCGCGTTGACAGCGACGAGGATGTGCTTGCCGCGGAGTGGGCGACCGATGAAAGCCTTGTTCCGGCGCTCGCGCTGGATCTGCCGATCGAACGGCGTGAAGAAACCATTGGGCGAATGTCCATCGGCTATTTTGAAGATTCGCAGCGGCCAAGCGACGATGCGCGGCGCGTGATGCAGGAATTTGCGCGGCGGGCGGCCCCGGCCGTGTGGGCCGTGCGCCTGATGCACGATTTGCGTCGCGCGCGTGAGCAGCTGGTGTTTGCCCGTGAAGAAGAGCGGCGGCTGTTGCGGCGCAATCTGCACGACACGATTGGTCCGACACTGGCGGCGCTCAATCTGCGCTCAAATGCGCTGCGCAAACTGATCGAAAGCGACCCGCCTGCGGCTTCCCAGCAACTGGGCGAACTGCGCGAGCAAATTCGCAGCGTCATCACCGATATCCGGCGCGTGGTCTACAACTTGCGCCCGCCCGCTCTGGACGAGCTTGGATTGGTCTCCGCGATCCGTGAGCAGGCGCGCCAGTTTAGCGTCGATCTTTTTCAGGTTTTTGTGGATGCGCCGGAAAACATGCCGCCGATCAACGCGGCATCTGAAGTGGCGGCGTATCGCATCGTCTCGGAAGGGCTTGCCAATGTGGTGCGGCACGCCAATGCGCGCAAGTGCTGGATCAAGCTGGCACATGATGATGAAGCGCTGCGCGTGGAAATTCTTGACGATGGCATTGGTATGAGCATGGACGGCACCATGGGCGTTGGCTTGCAGTCGATGCGCCAGCGCGCACGCGAGTTGGGTGGGCGGTGCTCGTTTCAATCGGCGCCGGGGCAGGGCATGCTGGTGCGGGCGTCGCTGCCGTTTTCGACCGGCACACTGCCGCCCGATGAGATGATAGGGTTTATCGATGATCAGCCTGGGAGGGATTCATGACGCAGACTGTGCGAATCTTGCTGGCCGACGACCATCGCTTTTTTCGCAGCGGCGTGCGCGCCATGTTGGAAGCGGTCGCCGGATTCAGCGTGTTGGATGAGGCCGGCAACGGCGAGGAGGCGGTGGCGCGGGCGCTGGCATTGCGGCCCGATGTGATCCTGATGGATTTGCAGATGCCCGGGCTAAACGGCATCGAAGCGACGCGGCGCATCGTCAAAGACTTGCCGGCAGTTGGCATCATCATCGTGACCATGTTTGAGGACACCGATTCCGTCATCGCCGCGATGCGCGCCGGCGCGCGCGGCTACATTCTCAAAGACGCCGACGAAGACGAGATGGTGCGGTCCATTCGTGCTGTGGCGAGCGGCGAGGCACTGTTTGGGCCCGCCATTGCCAAGCGCTTGATGAGCTATCTCACCGATGTCACCCCGGCGGCCAATCCGCAGCTCTTTCCCGAGTTGACCGATCGCGAGCGCGAGGTGCTGGCGCAGATGGCGCTGGACAAGACCAACCAAAGGATCGCCGATGACGTCGGGCTGAGCCTGAAGACCGTTCGCAATCACGTGTCCAGCATTCTTTCCAAGCTGCAAGTAGCCGACCGGCATGAAGCTACCGCCCGGGCGCGAGCGGCGGGCCTGGGCAAGGGTGGGGCGGCGTGACGGTCGCATCGATTGAATTGACTATTCAACAGCCTTTCGGCCTGCATGCGCGCCCGGCGGCCAAATTTGTCAAGATCGCCGGACACTACCCATGTGCGATTACGATGCGCAATCTGAGCAACGGCAAAGGGCCGTCGAATGCGAAGAGCATTGTGAGCGTGCTGGCGCTGGGCATTGAGCAAGGTGCGCGTGTTTTCCTGCGCGCAGAGGGCGAGCAGGCGGACGAGGCGCTGCTTGCGCTGCAACAGCTGATCGATGTCGAGGCGGGCTGAAAGTTCTATACTCCCATAAATGGAGAGCCGAGTTGCATTGATCGCCGACCGTGTCTGGGACGGGGTGGCTGTTCAATCCCGGCTGGGTACGGCGGTCATCCTGCGCGGCAACCAGATCGAAGCAGTTTGCCCCATGGGGGACGTGCCCGATGGAATCACGCGGCAGAGTTATCCCAATTGCACGCTGCTGCCCGGATTGATCGACGCACACGTCCACTACAGCGGCGTGTTTGGCCCGGCATTTCTGGCTGCCGGCGTGACAACCGTGCGGGATGTGGGCAATGGCCTGGACTGGATTTTGGAACGGCGCGAACGCCATGCGGCTGATCCGTCGCTTGGGCCGGATATCGTCTGTTGCGGTTTGCTCATTGATGGCGCGCCCGCCTTCTGGCAGCGCATTGGGCGCGAACATGCAGATGCCGATTCTGTGCGGCGCACCGTGCGTGAAGAGGCAGGGCGGGGCGTCGATCAAATCAAACTTTACGCCGCGCTCAGCAAGGAGCAGCTTTCGGCTGGCGTGGATGAAGCGCACAGACATGGCAAGTTTGTGCTCGCTCACCTTGGCTCTGGCATTACTGCGGATGATGTCGTGGATTTGGGTCTGGATGAAACAGAGCATCTCACAGGGTGCGAGGCGGCATGGCGGGCCAGCACCACTGACGCGCTTGATCAGATGATCGACAGGCTTCTTGCCGGGCGGGTCATTATGAATCCAACGCTGGTCGTGTGGGACAGGCTTGGACGCTTGGTTGACCATGCTTTTAACTTCGATACGCGTAGACGCTGGATGCCGCAGGCCTATCTTGACATTTGGAAGTGGTATCCACGCGTGCATGGTCAGCGCCGCCTGGTCTATCAAACCGCAGTGCCTTGCCTGAAGCGGGGGTTGCTGCGCATGCATGAGCGGGGTGTAAGACTCGGATTGGGCACGGACACGCCATTTCCGCACCTTGTGCCGGGATTCAGCGTGCACGATGAACTTGCCATGTATGTCGACTGCGGTATTCCGCCAGTGGATGCACTGCGCTCGGCCACGTCCATCAATGCAGGGATTATTGGAAAGTCGGGCCGCATTGGCCAGATAGCAGTCGGATTTGAGGCCGACATGCTGATCGTGCAGGGAGACCCTCTTCAGGATATCGATGCGATTGCCAATGTGCACAGCGTATGGCGGCAGGGTCGAGCCATAGATTTGGCCGCCCAGCTGGCCCGTGCGCAGGCCACTGCGGCGACGGTGCCAGAGGATCCGATCACACAAGCTCTGCTCATCCGCGTGCCCAAGTCTGATGGGCCGATCCCGCCGGCATTGCCCGCCGAAAATTAACGCGACGGGCTTGAGTGTCATCGCAAGCGCAAGACCGCGCTCTCACGCGGCTGTGGCTAACGCCAGGCCGCGTCGTTCCAGCGCAGCTCGTTCTTAAACCCGTATATGTTCGTGTCCTCGCCGATGTGCAGAAACTCGATGCCGGCCATTTCGGCAAAGTCCTGCATGTGCTCGGCGGTTAGCGCTTGACTGAACCCCGTGTGATGCGCGCCGCCGGCATAGATCCAGGCTGCGGCGCCAGTCTTCAGGCTAGGCCGCGGGATCCAAAGCGCTCGCGCGACGGGCAGTTTTGGCAACGGCGCATCTGAATTGACAACATCAACGTCGTTCACAATCATGCGGAAGCGGTTGCCCATATCCACCAGCGAAGCATTGATCGCGGCGCCAGGCGGTGTATCGAACACCAGTCGGGCCGGGTCGGCTTTGCCGCCGATGCCGAGCGGATGCACCTGCAAACTGGGCTTGCCAGACGCGATGCTCGGACAGATTTCGAGCATATGCGCACCGAGCACTTTTTGTCCAGCGGGGTCGAGGTGATAGGTGTAATCTTCCATGAACGACGTGCCGCCGTCCATGCCGCTTGCCATCACTTTCATCGCGCGCACCAGTGCTGCGGTCTTCCAGTCGCCTTCACCGGCAAAACCGTAACCGTCAGCCATCAGGCGCTGCACGGAGAGGCCCGGCAGCTGTGCAAGGCCGTGCAGATCCTCGAATGTGGTCGTAAACGCGTTGAAACCGCCATTCTCCAGAAAGCGCCGCAGGCCGATTTCAATGCGCGCGGCTTCGCGCACCGAACTGTGACGTTTGCCGCCTTTGCGCAGATCGGCTTCCATGGTGTATGAATCTTCGTAACTCTTGCAGAGCGCGCTGACGTCCGCTTCCGACGCGCCGTTCACGAGCGCTGCCACATCGCCGACGCCCCAGGTGTTCACCGCAAAGCCCAGCTTGGCCTGTGCTTCGACTTTGTCGCCTTCGGTCACCGCGACCGAACGCATGTTGTCGCCGATGCGCGCCAGCTTCAAGTGTTGCCACTCGCGCCAGCCGCAGGCCGCGCGCGCCCACGCGCCAAGCGATGACTGCGCTTCGGGATCGCTCCAGTGTCCGACCACGACTTTGCGGTTCTTGCGCATACGGCTGACCATGAAGCCGAATTCGCGGTCGCCGTGCGCGGCCTGGTTCAGGTTCATGAAATCCATGTCGATGCTCGCCCACGGAATGTCGCGGTTGTACTGCGTGTGCAGATGCGCCAGCGGTTTGCGCAGCACGCTCAGTCCGGCAATCCACATCTTGGCCGGGGAAAATGTATGCATCCAGGTGATTACGCCAACGCACTTGTCGGTGGTGTTGGCCTCCTGGCACACTTGTAAGATCGCTTCCGGCGTAGTCACAACCGGTTTGTACACAATCTTTGTGGGAATTGAATTGCTGCGGCCGAGCGCCTTCGCAATTTCGCGCGAGTGCGCGGCGACCTGTTCGATGGCTTCTGGGCCATACAGGTGCTGGCTGCCGGTGAGGAACCACAGTTCGAGGTTTTTGAGAGTTGTCATATGAATCTCTGTTTCAATTTTCTGCTTGCCGTCTTGTCGCTTACTGGCCGTATACGTTCTGATATCGATCGTATAGCTTTGCCACATCGTCTTTTGCGATGGGTTCGGGTACGCCCAGCTGCGTGGCCAGCCACACAGTCTTTGCCACATCTTCGACCATGACCGCTGCCTTAAGCGCGTCTTTGCCTGACTTGCCAATCGTGAACACGCCGTGGCGCTGCAGCAACACCGCCTGCGAGCGACCGATATTCTCGACGACCTGCCTGCCGATGGCTTCGCTGCCGATGAGCGCAAAGCCGGCGCAAGGCACGTCACCGCCGAATTCATCACCCATTGCGGTAAGCACGCATGGGATCGGCTTGCCGACGGCCGCCCAGGCCGTGGCGTAGTTCGAATGCGTGTGCACCACGCCAAACACATCCGGTCGATTCCGATACACATAGCAGTGGCTCAGCGTGTCCGATGACGGTTTGAGTGAGCCTTCAATCACCTTGCCCGTCTCGTCAACCACCACTTGATGTTCCGGCAGCAGATCGTCAAATTCAATGCCACTCGGTTTGATGACAATCAGGCCGCTCTTTGGGTCGCGCGCGCTGACATTGCCACTGGTCCATACGACCAGGTTGTTCTTGGGCAGCGCTCGATTGAGCGCGCAAACTTCCTCTTTAAGTGCTTCCAGCATTTCCTTTTCCTTAAGGCGCGATCGCAATGGGCTGTTCGATTCCGTCAACCACACAGCGGGAACACGCCTGAATGCGATGCCTAGCGACCGGCGCGCATCGACTTAAGACGTTTCATAACGTTGTTGGCGCCTCTGCCAAAGTAGTCGTACAGCGTCTTGTATTCGGCAAACAATGCGTCGTATGCGGCCCGGTTGGCCGGATTTGGCCGAAAGATGACATCCTTCATGCCGCCCATCGCGCTGGCTGCCGCATAGATATCTTTATAGAATCCTGCTGCAACGGCTCCGTGCATAGCCGCGCCATGGGCCGGCGCCTGCACTGCCTTCACAACGCCGATCTCGCGCTGTGTGACATCGGCATAAATCTGCATCAGCAGGTGATTCTTCTCGGGCAGTCCGCCAGCCGCCACCAGCCGATTCACAGGCACGCCGTTGCGTTCCAGCGCTTCCACGATCTCCCGTGTGCCGAAGGCCGTTGCCTCAATCAGCGCGCGATATTGCTCGTGCGGCTTGGTCAACAATGTGGCTCCGAGCATCAAGCCGCCGAGTTCGACATCGACCAGTGTGCTGCGATTGCCATTGTGCCAGTCCAATGCGATCAGGCCGCTCTCGCCAGGCCTAAGCTTGGCCGCTTCGCGTTCGAGATAGCTGTGCACGTTCAGCCCGGCCGCAGCCGCATCTGTCTCGATGTATGCGGGCACATTTTGTTCCACGAACCAGCCGAAGATGTCGCCGACTGCGCTTTGGCCAGCCTCGTAGCCGAAAGTGCCGGGCGTGATGCCGTCTTCGACCACGCCGCACATGCCCGGCACAACCTTGAGGCTGTCCCCGATGACCATGTGGCAAATGCTGGTGCCCATGATCATCACCATGACGCCCGGGTCGGTCGCCAGAGCCGAAGGCACTGTCACATGCGCGTCCACGTTGGCCACCGCCACGGCAGTTCCAGGATTCAAGCCCGTCCACTGTGCCGCTTGGGCAGTCAGCCCGCCGGCTTTTGACCCGAGAGGCAAGATGGTATTTGACATGCGTGTCTCAACCACGTCGGCGAAGGCTGGGTTGAGCGCGGCGAGATATTCTTTGCGTGGGAAGCCGGTTTGCTTCTGCCAAATGGCTTTGTAACCGGCTGTGCAACTGTTGCGTGTCTCCTCGCCTGCCAGCTGCCAAATCACCCAGTCGCACGCCTCGATGAGCCGCTCACAGGCAGCGTAGACGTCGGGCGCCTCGTTCAGGATTTGCAGCGCCTTGGGGAAGAACCACTCGCTGCTGATTTTTCCGCCGTAGCGGTCGAGCCAGCGTTCTCCCATTTCGCGCGCCACTTCGTTAACGCGGTCGGCTTCGGGCTGCGCGGCATGGTGCTTCCACAGTTTTACCCATGCATGCGGGTGGCTGCGCCACTGCGGCACCTGGCACAGTGGAGTGCCATCGCGCAGGGTGGGGAGCATTGTGCACGCCGTAAAGTCAATGCCAATGCCAATCACATCATCCGGCGACACGCCGCTCGCTTTTAGCGCGGCCGGCACCGCGCGTTTGAGCACCTCGATGTAGTCGTTGGGATCTTGCAACGCCCAATCGGGTTCAAGTTTTGCGCCGCCGGCATCAGCCGGCAATCGCTCATCGATTACGCCGTTTGCATAGGGGTGCACGGCGCTGGCAAGCTCGGCGCCGCTGGTTACATCGACTACAAGCGCGCGGCCGCTTTCTGTGCCGTAGTCGACACCGATTGCATATTTAGTCATTTAGGGAAGCCTTGGTTTGGGTTGTTGTGATTCAGTCGCTCAAGCAAGTGTGTCGGACTCGTCATCTCCTCGCTTCGCGCGGGATTAAGCGACTATGCCACTGGGTCTTTGAGCGGCTCCGTATCGTATGCCAAGCATAAAGCATACCGGAGCCGAACAAAAATGCAACACATTGGACTCGCAGGCTGTGTCGAGAGGTGCGGCGCCGCATTCTTGATTCAATTGGCTCGATCGAGGATACCTGGACAGGCGCATAATGGGCGGCATGATAACTGCGCGACTCCATGGCATTGGTGATATTAGGCTGCATGACGAAGCAGTTCCCGCGCCCGGCGAGCACGAATTGCTGCTCAAGGTGACGGCAGTGGGCATCTGCGGCTCAGATCTGCACTGGTACAGCGAGGGCGCGATCGGCGATGCGGTTCTCAAACGCCCGCTTGTGCTTGGGCACGAGTTTGCGGCTGTGATCGCGTCGGGGCCGAGGGCGGGCGAGCGCGTGGCCGTTGACCCGGCTATTGCTTGTGAGAAGTGTGAATTGTGCCTGACCGGCCACCCAAACCTGTGCCCGCACACGCGCTTTTCCGGCCATGGCGCCGACGATGGTGCGTTGCGTGAATTCATGGCCTGGCCGGAACGCAATCTGTTCTCGCTGCCTGACTCAATAGACGACATCGGCGGCGCTATGCTGGAGCCGCTGGGCGTTGCGCTTTATGCCGCCGATCATGCGCAGCTTCAAGTCGGCGGCACTGCTGCAGTGTTTGGCTGTGGCCCGATTGGGCTATTGATGATCCAGATTGCCAGGGCCGCTGGCGCCACGGCGATCTATGCCTATGATCCGCGCCCGCATCGGCTCAAGACGGCTGCTGCGATGGGCGCCTTGGTGCCACCGGCAAATGCCGAATCGGCCGGCCACTGGGTGTGGGATGCCACGCACGGCCGTGGTGCCGATTGCGCTTTTGAGTTTGCCGGCACCGACGATGCGGTTGAGCAAGCGTTGCTGGCGGTTAAACCCGCAGGCAAAGTCTTGCTGGTTGGCATCCCTGATAACGACCGCACCGGGTTTCCGGCCGGTCTTGCGCGCCGCAAAGGGGTGACGCTTCAACTTGTTCGGCGCATGAAGCACGTTTACCCGCGCGCCATCGCCCTGGCCGTGCAGGGTGCCGTCAATTTGCGCGCATGCGTTTCGGATTGCTTACCGTTGTCACAGGCTGATGATGCGTTCAAGCTGGCCGCACAGCGAAGCGGGCTCAAAATTGTTGTGACTAGTTGACTACTGCCGGCGCGACCGGCGCTCGCGCCGACTGGCGGTTTCGCGCGCCGGCAGCGTCACGCGCGTGCTTAGGTTCGGAAAGGCGTCGGTCATGTGCGGCAGATACATGGCGCCGACAAATTCCTCCTGGAAACTGGGGTCGATGGCCGTTTCGATGTAATGCACGTTGCGCGCCAGCGCAGCCGATTCGGCGCGGCGCGTCTTGTTGAGCAGCGCGATGCGAGCGCCGTCGCCGGCGGCGTTGCCGACCGCTTGCACGTAGTTGAGATCGCAATCGGGTATCAATCCGAGCACCATGGCGTGCTGCGGGTCGATGTAACTGCCAAATGCGCCGGCCAAGACGATCTTGTCAACGGCGGTCACGCCGCGGCGCTTCATGAGCAACTTGCAGCCGGCATACAGCGCGGCCTTGGCCAGCTGGATGTTGCGAATGTCATCCTGGGTGATCACGATCTCGCGGCCGGTTGCCGTCTGCGCCGCAGTCGCCAGAATGTACTCACCCTTGACCCCGTTTACGCCGCTGTAGCGCATGCGCGGATGCGCGGGCTGATCCGGTTCCGGCTGCTTGAAGCGCCCGTCGCTAGCCAGCAGGCCGGCCAGATACAACTCTGCCACCACCTCAATGATGCCGCTCCCGCAGATGCCGGTGGGGGCCGGTTCACTGGCGCTGCCTGAATCCGACCAGTTTTCGCTGCCGATGACTTTAAAGCGCGGCTCGCCGCTGACGCGGTCGATGCGCACGCGTTCGATCGCGCCTTGCGCCGCGCGCTGGCCATGCGTAATCTGCGCGCCTTCGAATGCCGGGCCGGTGGGCGAGCTGCAGCTCCATAATCCTTCGTTGTTGCCCAGCACGATTTCGGCATTGGTGCCGACAGCGATAATCAATGCCATTTCCGGCTTGGTTTCGGGCGCCTCGGCGATCAGCACGGCCAGGTTGTCCGCGCCGACATGCCCCGCTTCCAGCGCCAGCACGTGAACGTTGGCAGCAGGATGCAAGCGCAACCCCAGATCGCGCGCCTTCACGTCGATTGGCGCATGTGTGCTGAGCGTGAAGGGCGCCGCGCCCAGTTCGACCGGGTCGATGCCGAGCAGAATGTGATGCATCACGGTATTGCCGACCAGCACTGCCTCGAAAATATCGTTCACGGCAACGTTGGCTTTGCCAGCGGCGTTGGCAATCAGCGCATTGAGGCCGTCGATGATGGCCTTGTGCATTTTGCCCAGCCCGTCGCTGTGCATCATGGCGTAACTCACCCGGCTCATCAAATCTTCGCCATACGTCACCTGCGGATTCATCATCGATGCGGTGGCGAGCACTTCGCCGGTCTGCAGATTGCACAAGTGCGCCGCCACGGTGGTGCTGCCGACATCGACAGCCATGCCAAATGCGCCCTCCTGATAGCCCGGCCGCACATCAAGCACCTCGCGCTCGTTCCATATCGTGACGGTGACGCCTTGCTTTCCGGCTTTCAACGCCGCAGTAAGTTGGCGCAGCGCCAGAATGTCGATGCGCAGTCCGCTGAGCCGCCATTCGGCTGCCAGCGCTTCCTGCAAGCGCTCCCAATCGCCGTCACGCTCGCCCAACTCGTGCGTGCGCACCTCGACAAAGACCTGACGCAGCATGGGATCGATCTCGACGGCAAAATCGCGGGCGCCTTTGCTGACGATCTGTTTGCGGCGCGTGCTTTCGGGCGGAACGGACACCAGCACGTCGCCAGTTACGCAGGCGGCGCAGGACAGGCGCGCGTTGGTCGACCACTTGGCTGCTTGGCGCCGCGTATAGTCCTGCTCGTCGGGGCCGGGCGCGGTGACATGATCGGCGGCCGAGGTGATGCCGAGTTTTGCGAAAGAGCCCGCTTCAAGAAGCACCTTGCACTTGCCGCAGGTTTGTCGTCCGCCGCAAATGCTGTCGATGTCGACGCCCAACTCGCGCGCGGCGTCCAGGAGCGATGTGCCTGCGTCGACGTGGCCTTGCCGTCCGGAGGGCTGAAATGCGACGAGAAACTGGGGCTTGTTGGCGTTGTCGATCGAATCGGTCATGGTCACACAATTCGCACTGTTGCTAACGCGTGATCATACCGCGTGCGTACCCCAGCGCCGTTGCGCTAAAGCCCGCCACAATGGCGTAGGCGCGGCCAAACCCGGACGGCTGCCGTTTGAAAATGCCGTCTCGCAAAGCGCGCAGAACGCCCACTGGCAGCGTGCGTGTGACATAGGCGCGTTCGGTGGACAGGCCCTTGTCGCCGCCCACGAGGCGGGCGAGCTTGGCTTTCGAACGCCCTTCGGAAAAACAACGCGCCCATAGAAACGACAATGTGCTGCGCGCCGCGGGCACATGATGAAACACTTGCGCGCTGGGCCGGTAGATGATCCGCGTCTTTGGATAGGACTTGGCCAGCCGGATGCAGAACTCGGTGTCGTCGTGTTGCTGGCCTGTGTCGCTGCCGACACGGCCCAGCATGAAGCCGCCGGCGTTGAAGGCTTTGGCGCGAAACGACATGTTGCAGCCGATTGTGTTGCGCACCGGCGCGTCTTGCGTGGGCATGCCGATGTATGAGCAACCCACCACCCAATTGAATTCGCCAGGAAACCAACCCGGCTTGCCGGCGTCCCAGTTTGGGTTGATGCCGCCGCCCACACCGATGACGTCCGGATGCGCATACGGCTTGATGAGCTGCTCGATCCAGTCGGGCGCGGCTGCGGCATCGTCGTCGATGAACGCCACAATCTCCCCGCGCGCGTGCGCCACGCCGCTGTTGCGCGCATGCGGTAGCCCGCGGCCTTGCCGGTTGGGTGCAACGACGATATCCGCAAATGCCGCGCGGGCGCGCTCGAGCAGCGCCGGGTTATTGTCGATGATCAGGATGATGTCATGCAAGCGATGGGTTTGCTTGCGCAATGATTCGATCGTTTCAGACAAATAGCTCCAGCGTTTGTCAGTATGGGCGCAGACGACGACAGATACGGTAGGCATGATGGTGTGGCGGCCTTGGCGGAGTGCGGCGTTGGCGTGCAGTGCGTCGAGAACCGGCGGGCATTATAGCGATGGGAGGTTTGCAGTACTTACGCAGGCCGCGCCCGAAAGAGCACCAGGCTGGCAGTATGCGCGTGAAGGTAGTTGCGGCCGTTGACGGGCCCGATCTCGCCGGCGCAAAACAAGCCGCCGAGCGGCACCGGCGCTTCGTCCGCCAAAGCGCTCTGCACCAGCGACACGTCGGCGTTTGGATGATCAAACAGGCGTGTGCCGCGGCCATTGCAAGTAAACAGCAATCCGCCAGCGGGCATGTCGGCAAAAGCCTGCGGCGCAAGCGACAGGCTGAGGTCCTCCTCGGCGGTTCGGGCGTCGCGCACGTGAAACTGGACGATCGAACCGGGCTCAGTGGCGTCGCCGATCATGATCGCGCCGGTGCGTGAATCGGAACCCATCACGCCGCGCACCAAAAAGTCGCCCCGGCCGGGCGCATCGTCCGGCCCACCGCCGCGCACTGCGCGGCCGATGTACAGCCCGCCGGTTTGCAGAAGCTTGCGATCTTCCTCGTCAAGCCGCTCGACCATGTGCTGGATCACCACCACCGGCTTTTCTCCGTCGAGCCCCATGATGCTGTTTTGCCGGGCAGATGTCACAGTATGGGGAACGCCTATCGGACGGCAGCCTTGCGACACGATCACATCGATGTCGATGTCGCCTGACAGCGCCACACCGACCATGCCGTACTGATTTATGCTGTCGTTCAAGATCAGCGTGTTTGAGCCTGGGAACGGTCCGGTGCTGGCCATCCCTCCCACAACCGGCACGCCGGGGTAGAAGCTATTGAACGCCTGCAGCACGCTGATGCCCATTTCGCCGGTGGCGTCGATGGGCGTGGAATATGGATCGGCCAGCACAATAAAGAGCACCGGGTCTTGTGGCATGCCGAGCGCGTCGGCAAAAAAGTCGGCATCTCCCAGGATGGTAGACCACTCGGACAAGTGGCTGGCGCTCAGGGCAAACGGCGTTACAGTGACATTGGGCATATCCGCGACCAGCAGCGATGCGGCCGGCGCGCGCTCCACTTCGCGCGCGCTTCCGAGCACACTCTCGGCGGTGCAGCCCAATAGCACGCGCGGGCGCAATTCGCCTGCCACAGACGCGGCCAGCTTGCGCGCCTCGCCGGCAAAATCGCCGCTGAGGCACAGGACGGCGAGTTCGGGCGGTGCGGTGCGCAAGCCGATTTGTTCAAGCAGCGCCTGGGTCACAGCGGCCGGCCGCGTGTGTTGATCGCCGCTTACAAGCGCGGCGCGGAATTGCACGGTGTGTGATTCCATTGTGATGCTGCGCGTGTCGCATCGCGCATGCCGCACATGTTAGCCCAAAATTGCTTTGGCCAAGCGCATTGCATTCATGACGCCATGCGCATTTTCCGGCGAGCGTGTTTATGAACTCAGACTACACTAGGCGCACTCACACGGGCGGTGCGCGGACTGGCGTGGCATTGGCTGCAGCGCGGGTATTCCCGCCCGGATGGAAGGACACATGGCGCGTTATCAAAACAAGACTGAGGTCCGCGAAAAGTTCCAGCAGATATATGATCGGCAACCGTATTCGGTTGAGATCGACGACATCGACCTTGAGATGTCAAAGGGCGTGTTTCCCGCCGATGCGGCCACCAGCACGGCGATGATCATGCAGGCGCTGCGCGAATTTGAACCGACCGTCGCGTTGGACATGGGCTGCGGCTGCGGCGTGTTGTCGATTCATCTGCGCAGGCTTGGCGCGGAGCTGGTCTATGCGGCCGATTTGAACAGCGCCGCGGTCGAATGCGCGCGCAAAAACGCCGCCCGCAACGGATACAACGACATACGCGTGCTGCAGTCCGATCTGTTCAGCAGCATCCCTCCGGCCGTGCAGTTTGACCTGATTGTGTTCAACCAATTCTACTTTCCGTCGGACATCGACTGGTTCGGCCCGACGCGTGACGGCGGCACAAACATTATCACGCGTTTCTTCGATGAAGCGCCCGGACGAATGGTGCCGGGCGGGGTGATCGTGATGTCGTTCGCCGATGTGGCCGGTCCGGAGCACGACCCGGCGCGGCTCGCTCGCGAGCGCGGCTTTGAGGTCGAAGAGTTGACCTATGTGCGTGATGAGCGCGGCCACGAGAAAGTGGTGCTGATCTTCCCCAACCCCATCAGCCAGTAGAAATCTGTCGGGGTGCAGGCGGAAAATCGTTCTGATTGCAACGGGCGATGCGGCAGCGCGCCCGATAGAATTGCCGCGTGCCACTGCTTGCGCTCGCCGCGACATTTTTGATAGCGTTGCTCGCCTCGCTGGCGTTGTCGGCGCTGGCAGTCCGCCTGGGCGTGCGCCTGGGCATTGCGGATGCGCCTGGCGGGCGACGCAAGCATCTCCGTGTCACATCGCGGCTCGGCGCGCTGCCGTTGTTTGGCGCTTTTGTGCTTGCGGCCATGATCAGCCGCCTCTTTTTCGTGCCCACGCGAGACGGCAATGAGCAGACGCGCTTTGTCGGGCTGATGCTGGGCGGCGTGGTTGCCTTTGTCGTGGCAATTCTTGATGACAAATTCGAGCTGCAATCGGGGCCACAGTTTGCCGGTCAAGCGATTGCGGCGTTTGTCGCCATCGGTTCGCTCATTTTCATCGAACGCTTTCGCAACCCATTCAGCAACAGCGAGCAACTGATGCCGTTTGTGGTCACTGTGGCCATTACGCTGTTCTGGTTTGTCGGCATGATGAACACGGTTAATTTTCTGGATGGCGTGGATGGCCTCGCCGCCAGTGTCTCGCTGGTGGCCACGGTTTTGACGCTCATTCACATGTTGCGCGAGGGCCAATACAGCGTGGCGCTGATTCCGACGGCCCTGATCGGCACCCTGTTGGGCTTTCTGGTGTTTAACTTTCAGCCCGCACGCTTGTTTCTGGGTGGAGGCGCCGTTTATCTGGGCTTTGTGCTGGCCTGCATTGGCATCGTCGCCGGCGCGAAGATCGCCTTGCTGTTATTGGTGATGGGTTTGCCGATCGCCGACGTGGCCTGGCAGATGTTTGATCGCGCCAGGCGCGGCCGCAGCCCGACATCGGGCGACCGCGGCCACTTGCACCTGCGGCTGGCCGACGCCGGCTGGAGCCCGCGGCGCATCGTCGCAGCCTATGCCAGCGTGTGCATTCTCTTTGGCGGCGTGGCGCTGATTTCTCAGCCTCCGTTGTTCAAGCTGATCACGCTGGGCGCGCTGTTTCTGGCAGTCATCGTGGTGTTGTTGCGTCTCTCGCGGCGCGGGTCGTTTGACATCGAATCGTCGTAGCCAGTTGTGGTGGTCAAGCACGCTACAATAATGCCCCAGAACTCAATCATGGCCACTATCTTTCCGTTCAGCGCCATCGTCGGGCAAGACCGCATGAAGCGCGCGCTTGTCCTGAACGCAATTTACCCGCAAATCGGCGGCGTGCTGATCCGCGGCGAACGCGGCACAGCCAAATCGACGGCAGCGCGCGCGCTCGCCGCCATTCTGCCTGAGATCGATGTGATCGAAGGCGATCCATACTCATGCGACCCTGAAAAACCCGCGTCATGGAGCGAGGATCTGCAGGCGCGCAAGGCGCATGGCGAGAAATTCAAGGTCTTGCGCCGCACCACGCGCTTTGTCAACCTGCCGGTCAGCGCGACGGAAGATCGCGTGGTTGGCACGCTCGATATTGAAAAGGCCATCCAGAAAGGCGAAAAGCATTTCGAGCCGGGCGTGCTGGCCGCCGCCAATCGCGGCGTGCTGTATGTCGATGAAGTCAATCTGCTTGACGATCATGTGGTCGACCTGTTGCTGGACGTTGCGGCGATGGGCGTCAACGTGGTGGAGCGCGAAGGCATCAGCTTTACGCACCCGGCGCGCTTCGTGCTGATCGGTTCAATGAACCCTGAAGAGGGCGATCTTCGGCCGCAGCTGCTGGACCGCTTTGCGTTTTGCGTCGACGTCGCGGGCGTGAAAGACCCAAAGTCGCGCATGCAGATCCTGGAGCGCAACCTGGCCTTTGAGGCGGAGCCCGCCGAGTTTCAGGAAGAATGGCAGTCGTTTGAACGGGCGCTGACCAAGGAGATTGCCGAGGCGCGCGAGCGCGTGGCGGCGGTCAAGCACACGCAGCGCGATCTTTCGACCATCGCAACGCTGGTTTCGTCGCTCGGTGTGGACGGTCATCGCGCCGATCTGGTCATCTT
>JANMNW010000335.1:0-2051 GCA_031368515.1 Chloroflexota bacterium | reverse complement strand
CAGCACCGAATAGGCGTCCCAGCACAATACCGCCACCGCAACCCAGGCATCGCCGGGAAAGATGCGCAAGTGCAGCAGTTGCAACCACTCGCCGCGCAACAAGATGTGCAGCACGCCGGCAACGCCCAGGCCCACCCCCGCGACTTGCAGCAGGCTGACGCGCTCGCGCAAGACCAGCGCTGAAGCGAGCACGATCAACACCGGCGCCGCGGCATAGAGCAGGCCGATGTTGATCGCGCTCGTGCTGCGCCCGCCGATGTAGACAAACGCACCGCAGACCCACATGCCGAGCGCGCCAAGCACGAGCAGGTGCTTCCACTCGGTCGCGATCGCGCCGCGCTTGGCGGCGATTTCGCGGTGGCAAAATGCCGCGAGCAGCAGTGCCGCAAGGCACCAGCGAAACAGCGCAAGCGCATGCGGCGCGATCACGCCCGGCGCCCAGCGCGCGACGAGGTAGTTCACGCTCCACAGCGCGGGGGTGATGAAGACCAGCGCCTGCGCCACGCGCATTTCGCCAGGCCGCACCGCCGGGGCAGGATTGCGGGTCATCGTGCAATTGTGATGGCCGGGTGCGGCGTGCGGGACGCAGTCGCGAGTGAGATCAAGCGACAATCGCGCCCCTATGAATGCATTGTTCGAAGAAGGGGGCAAGTTTCTCGCCGGCAGGATGATGAGCGAGACGGAAACCTCGGTGCAGATCGAACTTGACTCGGGCAAACGGGTCAAGGTGAAGTCCGCCAACGTGCTGCTCAAGTTCGATCAGCCCACGCCCGTCGAACTGATCGCAAGCGCGCAAGGCATCGCACGCGACATCGACCTGACTCTCGCGTGGGAATTCGCGCCCGCCGAGGACTTCGGATTCGCCGATTTGGCGCGTGACTATTTCGAGGCCTCGGCCGGCGTCGAGAAGCAGGCCGGCGCCTTGTTCGCACTGTTCGACGCGCCACATTACTTCCGGCGTCAGGGCAGAGGCCAGTTTCGCAAGGCCTCGGAAGACATCGTCAACGCCGCGCTGCAGGCCATCGCGCGCAAACAAGCTGTCGCGGCACAGATCGACACCTGGGCCGATCAGATGGTTGCGGGTCAGTGCCCGGAACCGGTGCGCGAACACCTCTACAAGATTCTCTTCAAGCCGGACAAGAACGCTCCCGAATACAAGGCCGTGGTCGAGGCGTCGCGCCGTTCGCAAAGAGCGCCGCTGGAGTTGCTCAAGGCGGCAGGCGCCATCAATTCGCCCTACCAGTTTCACTGGAAGCGCTTTCTGTTCGAGAACTTCCCCAAAGGCACGGCTCTGCCGACGCTTGGCGCAGCGCCGCTCAGCGAGACCTTGCCGCTGGCCGCAGTGCGCGCGTTTTCAATCGACGACTCGGCAACCACCGAAATCGACGACGCCTTGTCCGTCACCGGACTGGGCAGTGGCACGGTGCGATTCGGCATCCACATCGCCGCCGCGGCCCTTGCCTTTGCGCCCGGGTCGGCGCTGGACACAGTCGCGCGCGAGCGTTTGAGCACGGTCTACATGCCGGGCTACAAGTTGACGATGCTGCCCGACGAAGTGGTGCAGGCCTACACCCTGACCGAAGGCCGCGACTGCCCGGCGGTGTCGCTGTACTTCAGCCTGGACGAAGCCACACTTGAGGTGCGCGCCAGCGAAACGCGTCTGGAGCGGGTGCCGATCATGGCGAACCTGCGTCACGACAAGCTCGACAGCGTGATCACGCTCGAGTCGCTCAGCGGCGAGTCGAACGCCGACTATGCGTTTGCCGACGAACTGCGATTCGGATTTCGCCTTGCGCAGCACCTGAAAGCGGCGCGCGAAGTTCGCCGCGGCAAGCCGGAGAGCTTCAATCGAGCCGACTACAACTTCAAGCTCGAAGGCAATGACGGCCGTGAGCCGCGCGGCGACGAGCGCGTGAGCATCATGCTGCGCCAACGCGGCGCGCCGCTCGACCTGATCGTTGCCGAAGCGATGATCCTGGCCAACAGCACCTGGGGCGGCTGGTTGCACGAGTGCGGCGTACCCGGCATCTACCGCAGCCAGGCGAGCCTGG
>JANMNW010000328.1:0-11604 GCA_031368515.1 Chloroflexota bacterium | reverse complement strand
AATCTTAACCTCACCGAGGCTTAAAGTTTGGCCTTTTGGGCTAAAACTCTAAAACTTTACATCTATCAAAGCCTTTAAAACTGTTAGAGTTTTCGCCGGCTGCAGTTGTCATAAAATACCCATCCGCCATGCCCAACCTGCCGCCAACCACCCTGACCGCCGCAGAGTTCACCCTCCTCGTCAGCGCACTCGGCGCGCGGCCAGATCCGTTTATCGAAGACAGCACGCTGGCCGGGCTCGACGACGACGAGCTCACCCACCTGCTGCGCGTCGGCCGGCTGAGCACGCAGCTGCGCGGCCTGGCATCGGTCGCCGACGATGGCGCGCTCGCCCCCAGCCCCGAACTGCGCGACGCGCTGCGCTGTGTGGTTCAGGGTTCGTTATTGGTGCAACTGATGCACGCCCGCGCGGGACAACCGCCTGCGCGCGTGTGGCTGGGCACCGCGCACTCACGTGGCGCCGATGCGCCATGGGCTTCGCTCCGCGTCATCGATCCCGCGTGGTTTGAGCTGACTGGCATCACGGGCTTGGATGCGGGAGCGCAGCAGATCGCGACGATTGCGCAAATCGACGCGCTTCCCACAGCCGCCGACAGTGAGGTCAATGCCGCCGTCAATCTGCCCGCTGCGATCCTCGGACAGATTGCCAGCTTCGAGGCCACACCCCATCTCGATCTGCCCAAGCTGCTTAAAGCCGCAGGCATGCCTGAAGCGCAGGCGCAACTGCTGGCCAATGCCGGAATGCGGCCCACGCACCAGAGCGTGCTCACGGTTCTCAACGCAAACGATGCAAGCAAGACGCTCAACGCGCGCGCGCTTATCTGGTTCGGCGATGCGGAAAGCACGTGGGCAACCGAGCAGATCGGCAGCGACGGAACGATTCGCTTGCGCCGCGCCAGCCCTGGCAACGTGCTAGGCGCCATCGCCAGCGTTTTGCAGGCTGCCGCTGCCTGACATTCCCGCGTAACTCGGGAGCGATTTCCCGCTCATTCGGGCCGCTGCCCCTTGAACTCGGGACACTGCAAGCGCTATTGTTTCGGCGGGATTACCCATGCCAAACGACATCACACGCGCCGACTACGATCAACTCAAGCAGATCGCCACACGCTTTGAGCGCGAGTCGCAATCCAGCCAGCAAATGCTCCAGTCGTTGCGCGGCCTGGTTGAACAGCTGCGCGGCGGCGATTGGATCGGTTATGGCGCCACATCGTTCTACGGTGAAATGGAAAGTGCCGTGCTTCCCTCGCTTGGGCGATTGGTCAAGGCGTTGCATTCGGCGTCATCAGCCACGCAAAAAATTTCATTCGAGGTCAAACGCGCCGAAGAAGAGGCGGCCAAACTGTTGCGCGGTGACGACGCGCCCGCCAAGAAAGGCGGATTTTGGTCCGGTGTCTGGAACGGTGTAAAAGACACCGCCGGCGGGCTGTGGTCGGGCGTCAAACAGGTTGGCGGGTTCTTTCAAGGACTGGGCGCCGGCCTGGTCGACACCGTGTCCGGGTTGTGGCAGGTTGTCAGGCATCCGATCCAGACCGTCGAAGGACTGTACTACGGCATTACCCATCCAAGAGAGTTGTGGAACGCCATCAAACAGCAGTATGTCGATGACTGGCAAAGCGGCAATTACGGCAAGGCCATAGGTCGCGGCGCATTTGAAGTGCTCAGCCTGTTTGCCGGCGGCGCAGGCGCCTTTGGCAAAGGCGGCAAGGTCGCTTCGGTGGCCGACAAAGCGAGCGATGTGGCGCGCATGGCCGACAAAGCTGGCGACGTGGCGCGCGTGGCTGACAAAGCCAGCGATGTGGCGCGAACAGCCGACAAGGCCGGCGAGGTGGCGCTCGCGGCTGACAAGATCAGCGACGCCAACAAGCTCAGATTCCCCCCAACTTTTGACGACGCAGCCAAAGCAGCGCGCGTGCCCGAAATTCTCAGCACCGCCGAAAAATACAAAGCCGCGGCAACGTTGCCGCAGGAGGTGGCGGACGACCTGGGCCGGCTGACCACGCACGGCGCCGGCGACCGTGTGGTGCTTGGGCCCTGGAAAGGCTTTGACGACGCAGCCTATGACACAAGCTACATCGCGCAAGCCAAATCCGGCGGCGGGCGCTGGTTCGAAACACCCGACGGCATGTACGACGCGCTCGGGCGCGATTCAAACAAGATGTGGCAAGTCAACGAGTCATTCCTGCGCCAGCAACTGGAAAGCGGCGTGCCGCGCATCGAATATGTTGGCGAGAACATTCAAACTGTGCTCAATCCAAAAAACGCCGCGCGCATGAGCTACAAAGAGCTCAACTTTCTAAAGGACAATGCCGCCGACTATGGCTATCGTTTTGATCCGGCTGCGCAGGCTTGGATCAAGGACGCCGGCGTCAGCTCCGGCGATGTGATTGGCGCTGCTGGCCAAGCTTCCACGGCAGGCACGCTCAACGACCGCGCCGGCGATGCGCGCCGAAACGCGCAATAATTCAACCACCAATCCCAATGGCACAACCCAACAGTCAACCCACCCTGCGCGGTGCCCTCAACAGCTCGTTTCGCTTCTTGTTCAGCGAGGCGCGCTTTGCGCTCGCCGATCTGCACGAGACAGCCGCCAGCGACTCTGCCAAGCTGCTCAGGCCCGATTGCGCCATCACGCTACTGATGCGCAACGGCGAGTGGTGGATGAAGATCGGCCCCGACCTGAATGAGCTGTATGACATCGACGATGCCTTTCAAATGGTGGAGCCCATTGATGAAGATACACCTCATGCGCCCGACTATGGGCTGGTGCGCGGCATCGAAGGCTATGCCCAGGCGCTGCGGCCGCACATCGCCAGAATCGTCGACCTGTTTCACCCTGATCAATGGCCGGCCAACCGCGACCGGCTAAACGCTTATATCGCCGCGCGCGACGAACGCGCGATGCAAGCGTTTATCAAGTCCGCAAACAAGAAGCGCTAGCTTGCAAGCGACCGCCGCCAGCGCCGTTCAAACCACACGAACAGCAGGACGCCTGAAAGCGACATGAACGCAGTAAATACAAATAGCGGCATGTAGCCCATGCCGGCGATTACGCGCCCGCCGACAAACGCGACCAGCGCAAAACTCAGCCCGCCAAACATTTCCTGAGCGCCGTTCATGGTGCCGCGCGAAGCGCGAGGCGTGCGCTCCATGCTGATCACCATGAAGGCCGCATACCGCACCGGCGTCAACACCCAGACGCCCATATAGCTCAAACCGGCCACCCACCAGACCGGAATCAGACCCATCGGAAATAGCGAGCACGACACGATCAACGCCGTGACCAGCACCACCCGCGCATTGCCGAAGCGACGCGTGAGCCAGGGCACTGCCAGCGCAATAGGCACGCCCAGCAGCTTTGCCGCCGCTTGAAACCCGCCGATCACCGCGGTCGATGCGCCCAGGCCGTTGTCCATGTACACGTTGAAAAACGTGGTGGCCGATCCCACGCCGCCGACCATCAGAAAACGCATCAGCGCAAACAGGCCGATCAGCGTCAACGGCGACAGCTGAGCCAGCGCGGCAGTTGCTGGCGCGCCGGCCGTTGCCGCCGCGGCGCGAACCGGCGAATCGGGCTCGTGCAACGTCGGCGGTTCGCGCATCAGCCACAGCATGCGCAACGGAATAAGCGCGGCCAGCGGCACCAGCGATAGGGTGATCTGATACGGAACGGCCGCCTGCAGCGTCACGCCCAACAGCGCCGCAACTGCGCCTGGCAACAGGCCGCCAACCAAGCTGCCGGCAAACCCAAACGTCGAGAACACCGCCGATTGCGTGGAGAACACGCTGGTGCGATTTTCGGCCCCCGTCCACGCGACAACATACGGCGCGGCATTGGCGTAGTAGCCGGCCAGGCCGATGTTCGTCAGCAAGCCGGACAAAACCAGCACAATCGCGCGCAGGTTGTCAGGAACCAGCCCGGTTATGGGAACCAGCAGCGCGCCGCCAAAGATCACCACTGCGCCAGCGCGCATGATGCGATGATGACCATAGCGCTCGCCGATGCGCCCGGATGGCAGGCTTAACAGCGCAAACACCAGCATCCCCAGCGAATTGATCAAGCCGATCAGCTCTGGTCCAAATCCCAGCCTAAGGGCGTAGAGATTTTGGATAACGGTGGTGATGCCGCCGTCCAGCGTCATGCCATAAATGCCTGCGTTTACCAGGTGCCGACGCACATCTGGCGCGAACGATCGCCAGCGGGCGTGCAATGTGTGCAACATGAAACATGCATTGTCTCGCACATTAGAGTTTGCGATCGGGGGTTGATTTCCCATCAACGACCTGATATAACTGCGCACTGTTGGGGAGTAGCCCGCCCTTCACACGAAGGGATTGATTCATCGTCAAGACGAACGACGGCAACGTCGCTCCGGTGGATCAGGTTGATGACAACTGGCGAGACCATCACGATTACGTGATGGTCTCGCTTTTTTTTTGCCGAAGTGCAGGGAGAATTTATTGTGGATACATTGACACTGGTCTTATTCGTTGCGGGCCTGGCGATCTTGGTCGCTGGCGCGGAGTTGCTGGTCAAAGGCGCATCGCGGCTGGCGAGTGCCATCGGCATATCGCCGCTTGTGATTGGTTTGACGGTGGTGGCATTCGGCACCAGTTCACCCGAGATGGCGGTCAGCGTCAGCACCGCCTTGGCGGGGCAAGCCGATCTGGCCGTCGGCAATGTGGTGGGAAGCAACATCTTCAATGTGCTGTTCATCCTGGGCGTCTCGGCGTTGATCACGCCGCTGGTCGTCAATCAACAGCTGATTCGGCTGGACGTGCCGATCATGATCGGCGTCTCGATTTTGACCTATTTATTTGCCGCAGATGGCCTCTTCAACTTGCTCGAAGGGGTGCTCTTATGTGGCGGCATCGTGGCATACACCGTGTTTCTAATTGTTCAGGCGCGCAAGGAGTCGAAAGCCGAGGTCAAGGCCGAATACGCCGAAGCCTTTCCGCCCACGTCAAAACCCACGCCCCGCATGATGGCGATCAACATCGGGCTTGTGGCGATCGGCTTGGTTTTGCTCGTGGTCGGATCAAACTGGTTGGTGAATGGCGCGGTCGCTTTGGCGCGCGTCATGGGTGTGGACGAGCTCGTGATCGGCCTAACGATCATCGCCGCAGGCACCTCGCTGCCGGAGGTGGCGACGTCAATTTTGGCCGCCATTCGCAAAGAGCGCGACATTGCGGTGGGCAACGTGGTCGGAAGCAACATCTTCAATATCCTGGCTGTGCTTGGCGCATCGTCATTTGCCTCGCCGCAGGGCTTGGTCGTGCCGCCTGCGGCGATCGGCTTCGATATACCGGTCATGATCGCGGTGGCGATCGCCTGCCTGCCCATCTTTTTTACCGGCTACGAGATTGCGCGCTGGGAAGGCGCTGTGTTTGTCGGCTATTACGTTGCCTACACGGTTTATCTGATTTTCAATGCCACCGGCCACGCCGCGCTGCCGGTCTTCAGCAACGTCATGCTGTATTTTGTGTTGCCCATCACCGCGTTGACGCTGGCGGTCACCGCTACCCGCGCATTGCGCGCGCGCCGGACGGCCGTGGCGCCTTAGAGCCTGAATGATTGTTCGCTAATTTCGAAACAAACACGGCGTCCCCGGTGCCACGGCATTTGATCTGCTGTTTAGAATTTCCTCTCAATGAATGAATCGATACTTGCCGTGCCAGTCGGCCTCTGTCTGGCCGGCTCGCTTTTGGCCGTGCTGTTGCGTGGACGCGCCAGCAACGTCACTCTGGGCTGGCTGCTGGCCAGTGCGCCGCTCACCGCGTTCGCAGTGTTCGCCAGCTTTGTGCCGGCCATAGCCAATGGCGGCGCAATCGACGCCGCCTGGGATTGGATCCCGGCGCTCCGCCTGCGCTTCTCGCTGCATCTGGACGGACTGGGCTTGCTTTTCGCGCTGCTTGTCAGTGGCATTGGGGCAGTCATCGTTGTCTATGCGGGCTACTACTTTGCGCCGCATGGCGCTGGCGGCGGCGCGCATCACGCCAATGATGCGCGATTTTTCGCCTATATCCTGCTGTTTATGGCGTCGATGCTGGGCCTGGTGATTGCCGGCGACATCGTGACGCTGTTCATCTTCTGGGAAGGCACCAGCATCGTGTCATTTCTGCTGGTGGCCTACAAAACAAAAGACGCGGCGGCACGCGCCGGCGCATTCAAGGCGCTGTTTTTTACAGGCGGCGGCGTGGCGCTGCTGGCTGGCCTGGTCATGATCAGCGCCGTGGCAGGCAGCACCGATCTGGGCGCGATCATCGCGCAGGGCAATGCGCTGCGGGCCCACGAGCTGTATGGCGTCATGCTGGGGCTGGTTGCGCTGGGTGCCTTCACCAAGAGCGCGCAATTTCCGGCGCACAGCTGGCTTCCCGATGCCATGAGCGCGCCCACGCCAGCCAGCGCTTATCTGCACAGCGCAACCATGGTCAAAGCCGGCATCTACTTGATGGCCCGGCTGTATCCGGCATTGGGCGGCACGGAGGCTTGGTTTTGGCTGCTCACCGGCACCGGCGCGATCACCATGCTGCTCGGCGCAGTTCTCGGCCTGCGCCAGAACGATCTAAAAGCGCTGCTGGCTTATTCGACCATCAGTCAGCTGGGCGCGCTGATGCTGTTGATCGGCCAGCCGGTCGGCGAAGCGTTCAAGGCGCTGGTCATCGGCGTGCTGGCGCATGCGTTGTACAAAGGCGCCCTGTTTCTTGTGACCGGCATCGTAGACCATAGCGCCGGCACACGCGATCTTCGCGCGCTGGGTGGTTTGGGCAAAGCTATGCCGATTACGTTTGGCATCGCGATCTTTGCCGGGTTGTCCATGGGCGGCTTGCCGCCCCTGCTTGGCTTTCTGGCCAAAGAAACGTTGCTCGCGACCAAGCTTCACCATGAACTGCAAGGCATCATCGCCCTGCTCCTGCCGATCGCCGGCGTGCTCACCGGCGCGCTCTTGCTTTGCCAGGCGTTGATCCTCGTGGTCGACACCTTTCGCACACCCGCGCCCGAGACAAGCGCGCTGGCGCACGCGCATGATCCGGCGCTCGGCATGTGGATTGGACCGGCGCTGCTGGCGGCGTTGTCGCTGCTTCTGGTGATCCCGCTGCAAGGGCCGACCGATCTGCTGGCCGCGGCTGCCAAAGCGGCCTTTGGCGAAAAAGTAAAGGTTTCGCTGGCGCTGTGGACCGGATTCAACGCCCCCTTGCTGTTGAGCGCGCTGGCCATCACGCTGGGCATTGGCCTGTTCGCATTGCGCGCGCGGCTGTTTCCGCGCAGTCCGGCACACGGACTCACGCGCCACCCGGCCCTGCTCGATGCCCCTTATCGCGGCGCGCTTAAGGGCCTGGATGGAGCGGCATGGCTGGCCACGCGCGTGCAAAACGGCAGCGTGCGGCGCTATATGGCAATCATGCTTGCCGGCGTCGCGGCCTTGTTTGCGTGGTTTGGCGCGCTGCAAGTGTCGCCATCACTGTCGACGTTGCGCTTCGAATTTCCCGACAGCCCGGCCACCAGCCTGGTGCGCATCTTCGCGCTGGCATTGGTGCTGGGCGCTTCCATTGTCAGCGTGATCTTGCGCAACGATCTCTTTGCCATCCTGGCGCTTGGCGCATCGGGCCTTGCGATGGCGATGCTCATCGCGCTAGAGCCCTCGCCCGATGTCGCCCTAGTGCAGATCATCGTCGACATTTTGACCACAGTGGTGCTAGTCCTGGCGCTCGGGAAAATGCCGCGCGCGGCGCGCGCCGCCGACAAGCGACCAACCGGCCGCAGGCGCAGCGCAGGCCTGCGCTTGAACAGCCTGTCCAGTGGCAAAGAGGCGGCATTGGCGCTCATGGCCGGCCTGGCAATGACGGTGATCTGCTTGACGGCGCTCAATACCCGGCCGCGTGAAAGCATCGTCACACCGTATTACGAAGCCAACAGCAAGCCGCTCACCGGCGCCGCCGACATCGTCGGCGCGATCGTCGTGGACTTCCGTGGCTTCGACACCATGATTGAGATCACTGTGTTTAGCATGGCCGGCATCGGCGTCTACACGTTGCTGCAGCACGCGCGCAAGAAGCACGATGCCAATTTGCCGCCGCCGGAGATGGTTGCGTCACAGCCGCTGCCCGAGCGCATCGCCGGAATCGGCGGCTGGCGCACCTCCAGCTTTGTTCATGCGCTGGCGTATGTCGTTCTGCCGCTGGCATTTGTCGTCGGCGTCATACACATACTCTACGGCCATGACCAGCCTGGCGACGGCTTTACAGCCGGCGTCATCATCAGCCTGGCGATCGCCTTCTGGTATGTCACATTTGGCTATGACGCCACGCGCCAGCACCTGCCCTGGCTGCGGCCCCATGTCTTGATCGGAATTGGCATCCTGACTGTGATGAGCGGATCGATCGCACCCGCGCTCATGGGCGGCGCTTTTTTCGCGCCCGTCGATTTCGGGCAACTGCTTGGGCTGCCGCTGCCCGACGGCGTGTTTCTAAGCACATCGACGATGTTCGAACTGGCGATTTGCCTGGCCGTGATGGGCGGGGCGTCTTACATTCTGGATTCATTGGGCCATCCGGAGCGCAGGTAAACCATGCATCTGATCACTTCCATCGTTATCGGCGCCCTGTTCGGCGTGGGTGTCTACCAGCTGCTGCGGCGCAACGTCATCCGCAGCGCGCTGGGCTTTGTCATCATCTCGAACGCGGTCAACTTGTTCCTGCTATCAATAGGCGCATACGACGGCGTCGTCGCCGCGTATGCCAAAGCCTCAGGACAGCGCAGCGATGCGCTGCCGCTGGCATTGATCCTGACTGCCATCGTCATCAGCATGGGCGGCTTTGCCTTTGTGCTGGCGATGATGTATGTGCTTGCCCATCGCTACAAGACCATGGATCTCGACGAGATCAACCGTTTGAAAAATTGATGGGCCACTTCGCGATCCTCCCGTTCATCATCCCGTTGTGCGGCGCGGCGGTTGCCGTGCTGCTGCGCAACCGGCGCACGCTGCAGGCGCCGTGGGCGCTGGGCACGCTGCTGAGCTCGTTCGGGGTGTGCTGCTACAACCTGTGGTCAGTCTGGCAGACTGGCGCGCCGATCGTGTTCCAGATGGGCGCCTGGGCGGCGCCGTTTGGCATCAGCGCGGTGGCCGACTTGCTGTCGGCCACGATGGCGTTCATGTGCCAGCTGGTGCTGCTCTTCGGCCTGGTGTATGCGCTTGGCTCAAAAGACGAGTCGGCCCGCTACCCGCTCTTCCTGCCGCTCTTTCTGACGCTCACCACCGGGCTGACCGGCGGCATGCTTACCGGCGACACATTCAACCTGTTTGTGTTTATGGAGCTGCTGGTCATCTCCGGCTGCGTGCTCACCGCGATCAGCGACGACGCCAACGGCACCGAGGCGGCGCTCAAGTATTTCTACATCAGTCTGTTTGCGACGGTGTTGCTACTGATCGCCAACGGCGCGCTGTATGTGGGTTATGGCACGTTGAACATGGCTGATCTGTCGCAGCGCATCGCTGCCGACTCGCAACGTCCGCTGTTGTGGGTGGCGATCGCCGCGCTGGTCGGCACCTTCATGGTCAAATGCGCGGCCGTGCCGTTTCACTTTTGGCAGCCGGACTTTCACACCGCCGCGCCGACTGCGGTGAGCGCCATGCTCTCGTCGGTGGTGGTCAAAGTCGGCGTTTATGGCCTGCTGCGCTGCACTACCCTGCTCTTTGTCAATCAAGCCGATGTGATTCGCGGCTGGCTGCTGATTCTCGGCGTGGCAGGCGTGATCTTCGGCGCGTTTGGCGCGTTGGGCACGCACAACGCCAAACGCATGCTGGCCTACTCGACTCTGGCGCAGATCGGCTTCATGCTGGTCGGCATCGGCTGGGGCACGGCGGCGTCGATCGCAGCCGCTGTGGTGTTCATGTTTAACCACAGCCTGGTCAAATCCGCGCTGCTGATGCTGGCTGGTTATCTCGCGTCGCGCGCGCCCGTGAAGACGGCGGCGTTCGACATGTTGCACAGCATGGGCAAATCTGCGCCCGCCGCCGGCGCGCTGTTTTTTGTCGGCGCGATGGCGTTGGCCGGCATCCCGCCGACAAACGGGTTTGTCAGCAAGCTGATGACGTTTAGCAGCGGCGTGGCGGCGCAGCAATGGCTCAGCCTGGCGCTGATCGGCCCGGCCAGCATGCTGACCCTTGTTTACATGTTCCGCGCGTTCAACCGCATCTGGTTCGAAACGCGCGGCGATGACGCCAAGCTCAAAACAGGCGGCGATTCGCTGCTGGCGCCGGCGGCGCTGATAGCGATGTGCCTGGTCTTTGGCATCTGGGCGCAGCCACTAGCGCAGGTGGCCGGCGACATCGCCGCCTGGGTGCAATCGCCCGCCGGCTATGTGGCCGCCGTGCTGGTTCAGCAATAAATCATGCGCACACCGAATTTCACAATCTTCACGCTGCTGTTCCTGGCGGCGCTGTATCTGGCGCTGAGCGGCAGCCTGGCGCCCATCAACATCGCCTTTAGCGCGTTTGTGTCGGCCCTCGTCTTTGCGCTGATCCGCCCGGCTGTGAAAGGCGACATCGATCTCACCCGGCTGCCGCGGGCGATGGTGGGCATGCTGCAATACATCGCGTTTCTCGCGGTCGATGTGCTGCGCAGCGGCATTCGCGTGGCGCGCATCGTGCTGGACCCCAGGCTGCCGATCAAGCCCGGCATTGTGGCGATCAAAGCGCACACCCGCAGCGAACTGGGCACGGCGCTCAGCGCGCATGCCATCACCATCACGCCGGGCGAAATGGTGCTTGAAATTGGCGATGATGGCACGATGTACACGCATTGCCTGGACGCCGAAGCCAGCGGCTCCGGCGCGGACGCCGCCCAGGCCAGGCGCAAAGCCATGCTTGAAAAGATTCTCGCGTAGAGGCACTCATGACACAGCTACTTGACACCATACTGATCATCGCCCTTGGCGTACATGTGGCCCTGGCCGGCATCTGCGTATGGCGCGTCTGGCGCGGCGAAAACGCGATTGACCGGCTGCTTAGCGCCGATGTGATCGGCACGCTGACCTTGTGCGTGTTCATCCTGCTGGCGCTGATTCAGCGCAAAGCCATTTTCATCGACGCCGCGCTCGGGTTGGCCGCGTTGTCAATGATCGGCACAATCACCCTTGCGCGCTTCATCGCAAATCGGAGGATGTTCTGATGCGAACTGTCCTGGAAGCATTGGCGCTCATCGCCGTGGTCGCCGGCACCGCATTCTCGATCATCGGCATACTGGGCATGCTGCGGCTGCCCGATGTTTACACGCGCTTGCACGCAACCGGCAAAGTCAGCACGTTTGGCGCGGTACTGCTGCTGGTCGCTGCCGCGCTGGTCATCGATGCCGTGTGGGCCAGAGCGCTGATCGCCATCGTGCTGGTGCTCATTTCTGGGCCGGTCGTTTCACATGCGCTTGGCTCGGCCGCGCTGCGCATTGGCATTCCCCTGAAAGGCGCGGTGCGTGATGATCTGCATGGCGAACGCGCGCCACACCCGCGGAAAAATAAAACACCGGAATAACAGGATTCCGGTGTTTTTGCATCCGTGGCTTGAGCGTCAGCGCCACGGATGCGAGTGGCCCGCGCGCTAAGCGCGCGGGC
>JANMNW010000325.1:0-24450 GCA_031368515.1 Chloroflexota bacterium | reverse complement strand
TCGGTCGCTAGCCAGCGCGCCATTTCGGTTGTCGCATGCTGCATGGCCTGGTCCAATGGACGGGCGTTGCCCACGGTGAAAATGTGCGTGGCATCTTCGCCGCGCACTGTGCCGATCCGCGCGCCTTTAATCGTGCGCACGGTGAAACGCACCTGCGCGGAAATCTCGATGCCGGTTCCGGAGATCTCGCCATCACCTTGTGCCGCGTGCACATCGCCGATGTGAAACAACGCTCCAGACACCGACACCGGAAAGTAGACCGTAACGCCTGCGACAAAGCCGTTGTAGTCCATGTTGCCGCCATACGGTCCCGACGTGGCCGTGGAAATCGCTTCGCCGCCGGCGGGCGCCACGCCAAAGCACCCCGGCATCGGCCGAACCGGCAGCGCCCAAGCGCCCAGCGCGGTTCGCGGCGAACGCAGCGTGGCCAGGCCGGTCTTCATGTTCACGTCAAATTTGCCGACGGCGCGGTCGCGGCTGGGAATGTCGCGCACATAGTCGGGGTCGACGACGTTGTAGGCCAGCGGGGTGCGCACCCAGCCCATTTTGCGGTTGGGCGTGATCTCATTAAGTCGCACGGCCAGCGTGTCGCCGGGTTTGGCGCCGGACACATAGAACGGCCCGGTCATGGGGTTGGGGCCGTCGGTCACGCGTTTGACATGCTCATCCTGGCCCCAGGCATCCACCGTGGTGGTGATGACAGTGTCGCCGCTGGCGATGCGCAGTTCCGGCTCGTGCGAGCCGATCGTCGCATGGTAGCGCGACGGTGTGAAAGTATGTGTAGCCATGGAGGCCAGTATCAACCCGCTGTCCTCCGCTTACTCGCGCAATATCCGATGGCCGGCGCTAGCGGCGCCAGGCGATCGGCTGGGTCAGATTCGGATCAGCACACACCCAAGCTGAGCCGCGTCGCAATGCGATGCACCACCAGCCGCGGTCGCCGCTGATCGCCAGCACGTTTGCTGTTTCGCCCGCGTAGAGCATGCCGATCTTGCGGCTGCGAATGGATGCACCCTGGCGGATGTTGATGTTGGTGCACGCTTGCACACAAATCACCGGCGTGCTGGCGCTGGCTGGCGCCGCCTCGGCCGTCGCAGCAGTTGCTGCCACTGTTGCAAGAGTTGAGAGCAATCCCATGCCGCCCAACTTCAGAAATGTTCGTCGCTTCATGTTAACCTCGTTGTGCCATTGCCGAAAATTCCGCAAAGGTTTGTCCGCCAGGCAGCGCGGCGCTGGAACAATCCTGCGCCCTTGCCGCCTGTTCTGAGCCGATAGTATCAAATCTTGTGGCCGTGCGCATCAGCCTTGGGTCGCTGCGGCTGGGGGTCGTTAGAATGTCGCATCGTGTTCGTCAACTGGGATGTGGCCGTGGTGGGTGGCGGCGCGGCCGGCTATTTCGGCGCCCTCGCCTGCGCCGAAGCCAATCCAGCCGCGCGTGTGGTAATTTTTGAGCGCGGGCGCAATCCGCTGGCCAAGGTGCGCATTTCCGGCGGCGGGCGTTGTAACGTCACCCACGCTTGCTTCGACCCGGTCGAGCTTGTGCGGCACTATCCTCGCGGCGGAAGCGCGCTGCTCGGCCCGTTCACCCGTTTCCAGCCGCGCGACACGGTGGCATGGTTCGCCGCGCGCGGCGTGACCCTGAAAACCGAGCGCGACGACCGCATGTTTCCGGACACGGACACCTCGGAAACGATCATCGCCTGCCTGACGCGCGCGGCGCAGACTGCGGGCGTGACCGTGATGACTGACGCGGCCATCCGCCAGATTTCCCGGCTGGCTAAACACGACGGCGAAGGGTTTGAACTGAGCCAGGCGGACGGCGCGCGCCTGCGCACAAAACGGGTGTTGCTTGCCACCGGCAGCGCAGCTGCGGGCTGGGATTGGGCGCGGGGGCTGGGTCACAGCGTCGTGCCGCCTGTGCCATCGCTGTTTACGTTCGAAATTGCCGATCCGATCATCGACGGATTGGCAGGGGTGGCGGTGCCGGATGCGCGCGTGAGCCTCGCGGGGGCGCCAAAAGTGCCCGAACAACGCGGTCCGGTGTTGATCACGCACTGGGGTCTGAGCGGCCCGGCCGTGCTGAAGTTGTCGGCTTGGGGCGCGCGGCAGTTGCACGATTCTGGCTATCGCAGTGCGCTCGACGTGTGCTGGCTGCCGGAATGGCGCGAAGATGCGCTGATTGAGCGGCTGAGCGCGCTAAAGCAAAAGTCTGGCGCGCAACGAGTGTGGACGCATTCGCCGTTTGCGCCGATCCCCAACCGGCTGTGGGCGCGATTGTGCGTGGCGGCAGACATTCTTGAGGAGCAGCGCTGGGCCAAGCTGCCACGCGCCAACCTGCTGAAATTGGCAGCTCAGCTCTTGCGCAGCCGCTTTGAGATTTCCGGCAAAGGCACGTTCAAAGAAGAGTTTGTGACAGCCGGCGGCGTGGCGTTGGCCGAGGTGAACTTCAAGACCATGGAAAGCCGCATCTGCCCCGGCCTGTACTTTGCCGGCGAAGTGCTTGATATCGATGCGGAAACGGGCGGGTTCAATTTTCAAGCGGCCTGGACAACAGGCTGGCACGCCGGCCGGGCGATGGCAGGCGGAACGGCGTGATCTGGCAGGAACCCGATTCGGCACGGCAATGCCGCGCCGAATCGGGTTCCCGGCAAATCGTTACTGCGCGCCCACAACCAACGTCATCTTCACATAGCGATCACGAGCCAGAACGACCGGGTCCAGCGTCTGGCGATGCTCGGCTGGCGGCAGCGCGCCTTCAAGCGTAAAGCGGCTGCGGTCGATGCCCTTGGAGGCCAGGTAATCGGCAATGGCTTGGGCGCGCTGCAGCCCAAAGCCAAGAATCTGATCTTCGGTGAATTCGCTGCCCGCGGGCCAGGCGGCCGATCCGACAATGCGCAATGATGCCGATTTGCGCAGCTGCAATGACGGAATCACGCACACATCCAGCACGCGCGCCGAATCCGCCGTCAACACCGAGCTGTTCGGTTCAAACGCAAACTCGCGGCAGGGCAAGTCGTAGATCAGCGTCTCGGGCCCCTCGGTCTGGCTGGCCGTAGAGGGGGCGGGCACAAGCGAGAAGCCGGTATTGATCGGCTTGCTGGTCGCGCGCAACTCGGCATCGCTTTCGAGCTTCAGCACGAAGCGATTGTCCAGCAGGCTGGCCGCCGGCGCATCGCTGACGGTCTCGCCATCGGAGATATGCACCTGGCGAGCAGATTCAAGCTGCCGCACAAGCAAGTTGGCGTCTTTCATTAGAGCGATGTTCTGCTCAAGCGTGGCCGGCGCAATCAAGCGCAGCGCGGCGGCCAGGTCGGCAGCGGCGTTGGCGCTTGAAACGCCTGTCCATTCATTGTTGCCCCAGCGCGCAATGTCCTGCGCCGCGCGCTCGGGATCATCCAGCTGCACGCGTTGCGCCTGATACCAGGCCCGGTGAAAGGACTCGACCAGCTGCGGCTGTTCAGCCGCGGTCTTGCGTGCCACGATGATCGCCTCTGCAATCACGCGCAATTGATCCGTGCCAATGATCGCCCGCCCGCCATATTTGACCGTGTTGGCGAGATACGGTTGCCAGGCGGAGACGGCGTCGATTTCGCCGCGATTGAAGGCATCAACCGCCTCAGTCAGCGATTTGAACGGCACAGGTTGCACCGAATTCCGTCCGTCAGCGGGCAACATCGCCAGGACATAGCGCATAAAGAACTTGGAGGATGTGCCGTCCACATAACCCAGTTTTTTGTTGCGCAATCCATAGTAGGTCTCGATATTGCGGCCCCAGATGCCGTTGCTGCCCGCGCTTTCATCGGTGATCGCTGTGATCACGCCGAAATTCAGCTCAGCATTTTCATCGAGCCGGTCCAGCGCGCAGTTCCATTCCCCGCTTTTTATCTTGCCGGTGTATGTATCTTCGTCAAGATCGTAGGCCTTGTTCAGCCCGAGCGGCACGATGCCCAGATGAAAGCCGTTTTTGACATCGAGCCCCTGCGCTTGGATTTGCAGCAAGGTCAAATGCGTGGCATACGGATCGCTGGCGCACACAAACACGGGTTTGTCATCGTTGGCGGAATAGTTCGGCCCAAACAGCGGATTGGGTTGACCCTGCGCCGCGCCGGGTGCGGTTTTTGCAACGAATGGCAACGGCGTTGGCTCAGCCGTCGGCGCCGGCGTCGGCTCAGGCACTTCGATCGGCTCAACCTCGATCATGGGCACGTCGGTGGGCGCTGCGGCGACACTGTCCGCCACCTGCGTGGGCGGCAGCAAAATCGTGGGCTTGGGCGCAACAACACTGGTGGGCTCAAGTTGCGTGATGCGCACATCTGCAGCCGGCCGCGCGCGCGGGATCATGTAAAACGCCGCGGCACCGGCCAAGCAGAGCAACAACAGCCCCAGCAAGCCGCGGAATATCAACACCGAGGGACGCAGTGGCTCCGGCTCATCAGGCTCAGCCACCTCGGGCGGGTACATTTCGTCGGCCGCTTCCGGTGTATCAGGCGGGCGATACAGTTGCAAATCCGTGGCAGGTGGATCGATGGGGTCCCAGTCTTCCTGGAGGTTGTCGGTAGGCATGTGTCTCGGCTCCCGTGGCTTGCGCTATTTGCTTGCCGATGCGCATGCCACGATCTTTTCTTCGTTAAAGCACACGCGTGTGGCGAGTTTGGTGGTGGAATTCAGATCCAACGCGGTTACCGCGCTATCCGGCGGGGCAAACGCGACAAAGGTCAGTTTTTCGCGCGCTCCTGGCCCGAGATCAGGCATCCGTTTCGAGATATCGGACAAACACAGCGTGACGCGCTTGTCGCCGGCATACGCCGCCGCGCCCCATTCACCGCGCTTCAATGCCACGTCGGTGTCATTGACGAGGGTCATCACAAGCGTCAGACGGCGCATGGGCACCCGTGTGTCGAATGTGGCACATCCCTGCCCGGGCTTTCCGGAAACGTCATACGATGCATCGGTGACCTCGACCCGAAACGGCCCATCGCTCGCGCCGATGATCGCCGGTTCGCTGGTCGGCGCAGATTCGCCCGGCAGCAGGATCTCGGTGCCGGCGGTGGGCTTCGCCGCGTCTGGCGCGGAGGCTGTCGGCGCGACAACTGCGACAGTGGGCTTGTTGCGCGAACCGCCGCGCGCCACGGTCAGATCGCCAACTGCCAAACCCCGTGCGTTTGGCACTAGAGCCGAAGGCACAGTCGCTGACCTGTTGGCGACGATGAAGTAGAGCAGCGCGGCGCTTGCCAGAACAATTGCGGCCATGACCGACACCCTTGCGATGCTGTTGGGCTTGGTCATGGCGGCGCTCGTGGCCGCCGCTTTCACAACTGTCGAAACGGGCGCAGCCATCGCATCCGCTACCACCGGCTCAGGCGCAGCTGCCGGCAGCTTTGGATCGGGTGCGAAATTTGTCGACATGTGATGCGAGTGATGCCAGCCACGCAGCTGCCTGACCGGCGGCCTTAAGGCCTATTCGCTCTTTTCCGTGCTGCTTGAATCGCCGGCGCTGTCGCCAGCTTTGCTCCACGGCCCCGACTTGCTGTTGTGGGCCGCCCCCGGCGCATAACGCTCTTTATTCGGCACCATGCCCTGCGCCGCTTCAGGCGTGCGCCCGGCGCTCACCGTCCACTTGGGCGTCACCGTGTCGTCCTTTTCGTGCGATGCGTTGTCGGTATCGGCAGAATTGATGTCCTCAGCGTCGGCAGGGGATTTGTCTTCGTGCGTGGCCGGGGGATGCGCCAACACCGGTTTCGGCTCCGCCGGCGGCATAGCGATCGGTTCTGACGTCGTATCGGTCGGCGGCTTAAAGCTGTTCAGATCGGCCGGCTGCCGAGCAACAATCGGAGGAATGAAAGACGAAGATGGATCGCTTCGCAGGCCGGCGCTTGAAGACTCGCGGATGCGCGGCGCGGGCAACGCTGCGGGCCGCGATGGTTTCGGGCGATCGGCGATAAACGCCCAGGCACGCTGCACATCAGGTTGCTGCGGCGGCGGCAACAACAGTTTGCGCTGCGGCGCGGGCGGGACCGGCCTGGCATCTTCGTCGTTGTATCCCTGAATGCCCATCTCGGCCAGATTCAAACCCATCTCTTCATTTGCCGCGGTCACGCGCAGCAAATCCGACGCCTTCAAAATCTTAAAGAACAGCCATGCGGCGACGCCGGCCGTCACCATGATGGCCACGATGCCGATCAGCTGCGCGGTCAACTGTCCGGCATTGCCAAAAAGCAGCCCGGTTACCGGGCGGTCCATGCCGTTCCAGCCGCGCGTGATGGGCAGGCCGGCGGCAAAGATGCCGGCCGACAACAAACCCCAAATGCCGCCAAACAGATGGACGGGCACCGCGCCAACGGGATCGTCGATGCGCAAGCGTTCCAGCCAGCGTGTGGCGATGCAGCACAACACGCCCGCAAACAAGCCGATGAACACCGCGCTGCCGCTCTCGACAAACGCGCAAGGTGTGGTGATCGCGGCCAAACCGGCCAGCATGCCGTTGACAGACAGCCCGACATCGGGCTTGCGGCGGGCGCTCACCGACCAGCTGAACAACATCGCCGCCACACCGCCAGCCGAACCAGCCAGAAGTGTGTTCAGCGCGGCGTTGGCAGCCAGTTGACCAAATGCGCCGGTCATGCCAAACGACGATCCGGAGTTAAAGCCAAACCAGCCGAAGAACAGGATGATCGCGCCAACCACGCCCAAAGGAATATTGTGCGCGGCCATCGGGTTGACCTTGCCGCCCGGGCCAAATCGGCCTTTGCGGGGGCCAATTACGGTGGCGCCCACCAAAGCAACCATGCCGCCTACCATGTGCACCACACCCGAACCGGCGAAGTCGACTGTGCCGTTGCCATAGCCGGTGATGCGGCCCAAATTTTGCAGCCAGCCACCGCCCCACAACCAGCTGCCGATGAGCGGATACAAAAACATGCTCATGAAAAGCGCCATCAGCGTAAAGCCGCTGAACTTCAAGCGTTCGGCCATCGCTCCGGTTGGAATGGTGGCGGCGGTGTTCATGAACACCATTTGGAACACAAAGAACGTCAGCACGCCGCTGGTCAGCGTGAGCCCGGTCAGCCCAAAGCCGCTGCCGCCCATCAAGCTGATCTGATCGCCAATCTTGAACAAGGGCGTGGACAAAATTGAGCCCCAGTCGCCAAGGGTGATGGGCGCATGCGACCATTCTCCGGGCATGGCGCCGGGTGTCGAAACCGCGGGCCACACGGTGTTGATGGCGCCAAACTGCAGGGCAAAGCCGATCAGCCAGTAGCCCAGCGCGGCGATGCAAAACACCATCAAGTTCATCATCATGGTGTGCACCACGCTTTTGGCGCGCGTAAAGCCCGCTTCCAGCAGCGCAAAACCCACCTGCATGAAGAACACGAGAAAGCCCGTGAGGAGCATCCACATCAGGTTGATGGCGAGCTTGATGCTGTCAAGCGCAGCGGCATCAACTGGCTGGTCGCCCTGCGCAAAAGCGGGCGAGGCACACAGCACAGCCAGCGCAAGCGCGGCGACCGGGCTGGCGACTCGAAGCGCGGCGCGCGCGCGCGGCGCGGAGGACATAGAAAGCGGGTGAATCATTCTGAGAGACGCCTCCAAAGGCGGATTGGTCTGGTGCATGGCTCGTCACGGCCGAACAACGGCCGTCCTCTCAGAAAGTGTTCATCATTGGTTGATTCTTTCCTCCGTCAATTTGAGGACACTTACCCGGGACAATCGTCCTACGCCCGAACAATGCAGTGACATTGTGCGAACTGCGACGGAATTTAGACCGTTTGCACGATGGTTTCTGGGTGAAAAACGACAATAAACCGCCAAGTCAAGAAGGACTTGGCGGAGTGAATTCGAAAAGGAAGAAACCCGTGACACGGCTACGACCACGTATCACGGCCACGACCACGTGCCACGTGCCACGGGCCACGGCTACGGCCACGTATCACCGCCTCGTTACCCTGACGTTTGCCCGAGCTGATGTAGGACAGCCTCAGACGTGGCCGTAGCCGTGGCCGTGGCACGTGGCCGTGGCCGTGGCCGTGGCACGTGACCGTAGCCCTGGCACCGGGTTGTTAGTATTTGATATTTACCTGCTTCCGCTCTTTCGCGCTCTGCGCGATCGCGTCGCAGATCACTGCGTTGCGATAGCCATCCTCGAAATCCGCGCCATACGGCGCGATGCTGGTCTTGTTGACCAAACAGTCGAAGAAGTGATTGAGCTCATGGACAAACGTGTGCTCCCAGCCGATGATGTGTCCCTGCGGCCACCAGTTCTTCCAGAACGGATGATAGCTCTCGCTGACGATCACCTTGGTGAAGCCTTGCACGTTCTTGTCCTGGTCCTTCATGAACACCCCGAGGTTGTTCATGTCTTCCAGGTTGAATTTGACCGAGCCATGTTCGGCGTTGATCTCAAATGTGTTGTGGTTCTTGCGGCCGGGCGCAAAACGGGTGGCTTCCAAGGTGCCCATCGCGCCGTTTTTGTACTCCACCACCGCTTCAAAGCAATCGTCAACTGTGACCTTTTCTTTTTTGCCGGATGCGCCTTGGCGCTCGGTGATGAAGGTGCCGGTGCGGGCCATCAAGCTCTTCGGCTCGCCCACCAGAAATCGGGCAAGGTCGATGATGTGCGATCCAAGGTCGCCCAGCGTGCCGCTGCCGGCGATTTTCTTGTCGAGTCGCCACACCATCGGGAAACTCTCGTCTGCGATCCACTCCTGCAGGTACTGCGCGCGGAAGTGATAGATGCGTCCGAGCTTGCCCGACTCAATCAGTTCCCGGACCAGCCGGATGGCCGGCACAAAGCGATAGTTGAAAGCAACCATGTGCTTGATGCGCGCCTTTTTGGCCGCCTGCCACATCTCGTAGCATTCGGCGGCGGTGCGGCCCAGCGGCTTCTCCGAGATGATGTGCTTGCCGGCCTTGGCGGCGGCCAGGTTCGGTTCAAGATGCACGTTGTTCGGCCCGCTGTTGTCAATGACCTGCACTTCCGGGTCGTCGATCATCTTGCGCCAATCGGTATACGCCTTGGCGTAGCCGTAGCGTTTGGCCGCCTCGGTCACCGCGTCCAGGTTGCGGCCGGCAATGGCCACCAACTTGGGTATCGCCACCGGCGGATACATCATGTAAGGCATCTTCTTCAAAGCATTGCTGTGCGCTTTGCCCATGAACGCATAGCCCAGCATGCCCACGCCGATCTCCGGCGCCTGGCTGGTGGCCTTGGGGCCGGCCATTGCTACAAATCCAACTTCATCTGCCATGCTCGTACCTCTCTAGTTATTTCTTCTTCTCAAACGCCGCGTCAAACGCGATGTTGCTTGGCTTGAAATCGAGCCGCTTGGTGAACGCCGCGGCCTCGGCGGCACCATGCTCGCGGTCCATTCCGGAGTCTTCCCATTCGATGGACAACGGGCCGGCGTACTTGATCTCGTTGAGGGCGCGGATGATGCCCTCAAAGTTGATGCGGCCGCGGCCGGGCGAGCGAAAGTCCCACACTCGGCGATGGTCGCCAAATGCGATATGGCCGCCAAACACGCCGGCTTCCTTGCCGCGCTTGCTCCAATACACGTCTTTGACATGCATGTGATAGATGCGGTCGGCAAACTTGCGAATAAAGCCGATGTAGTCCACGCCCTGATAGCCGAAATGGCTCGGATCGTAGTTGAAGCCAAATTCCTTGCGGCCCTTCAACGCGGCCAGCGCGCGCTCGGCGCTTGCGATGTCGAAGGCAATTTCGGTCGGATGCGCTTCAAGCGCAAAGCGGACTTTTTGTTCCTTGAACACGTCGAGGATCGGGTTCCAGCGGTCGGCAAACTCACGATAGCCGGCATCAATCATGGCCGGCGACACCGGCGGAAACGAATAAAGCAGATGCCAGATGCCGCTGCCGGTAAAGCCGTTGACCACTTTGACGCCGAAGAGCTTGGCCGCGCGCGCGGCATTGGCCACATCCTCGGCCGCGCGCATGTTGACGCCGGCGGGTTTGCCATCTCCCCAAATGCGGGGCGGCAAAATCGATTTGTGGCGCTCGTCGATCCGGTCGCAAACCGCCTGCCCCACAAGATGGGTGCTGATGGCGTGGCACTGCATGCCATGCTGCTCCAAAAACGCGCGCTTCTCGCGCACATATTTGTCGTTGCTGAGCGCCTTTTCGACATCAAAGTGATCGCCCCAGCACGCCAGCTCCACGCCGTCGTATCCAAATGATTTCGCTTTTTGAACGATGACCTCAAAAGGCAGGTCGGCCCATTGGCCGGTAAAGAGCGTTACGGGTCTAGCCATTCTGTGTACTCCTGAAAGTGAAGTGCGCGCCCATACGGCCCGATCTTCGCATGCGCACAACGCATGTTGAATCTGGTCGACGACTTGGGACGCGCTTTATTCTTCGCCAAGTGTATTCAGGGCGGCATTGCGCGCAAGCGACGGCGGTGGGAAGGGCATGCCTCGGTCTTTGTCTTCGGCTCCGTTTCCGGACTTGATTATCCAAGCCGAGACGGACACGGATACGGCGGCTGAAAATAAGAAGAAGACGGAGACGGAATATCGGAAACGGAGAACAAATTGGCCGCGCCTAGATGCGCAGCACAACAGGCTCAGGATCGTTCAACGTCACGATATCGTCCGCATTCTTCGCAGGCATGTCGCCCGGCACCCACACGCGCACGACGGTGCCTTCGCCCAGCCGGCTGGAGACGGTCACCTGCCCCGCCACGCGGGTGATGCGCTCTTGCATCGTGTGCAGGCCATAGTGCCCCGGGAACTCATGCGAGGTATCGAAGCCCAGCCCGTTGTCGGACACTTCCAGGTGCACGCCATCGGCGCCCTGCCGCAGCGTCAGATCGACGCGCGTGGCGTGCGCGTGCTTGATCGTGTTCTGAATGGCTTCCAGCGCCACCCGATACAGCGCCTCTTTGATTTCGAGCTGCAGCATCGGTTCGCGCGCATCCAGATCCACCCGCACATCGATTTTGTGCCGCGCGCACAGCGCTTCAGCCTGCTTGCGGAAGGCGTTGATCAGACCCTGCTGCTGCAACGACTCCGGCCGCAATTCGAAGATCAGCGCGCGCATTTCCGCCAGGGCCGCTTCAGCCAGCGACAGAACATACTTCATCGGGTCCTCGGCTTCGGCCGGCACTTCGCCGATGCGATGCAGCGCCGTGCGCGTGCCCAGCACGATGCCAAACAACGCCTGCGAAACCGAGTCGTGCAGCTCGCGCGCCAGACGGCTGCGCTCTTCCAACGCCGCCGCGCGAATGGAGTTCGAATGCACATTGGCGTTTTCGATCGCCGCAGCCACATAGTTGGCAAAGGCATAGGCCAGATCGGAGCGTTGTGCGGTGTAGTAATTGGCCTGTTTTGACGACATGGCCATCAGACCGATCAGCTTGTCGCGGAACACCAACGGCACATACAACACCGACTTCACTGAATCCGGCAATGCCCCAAGCCGGCGCGTCTGGCGGGCGCGATATGCCCGCGCATACGGCGTGTCGGCGTGCACATCCTGAATGGGCACCGGCATGCGGAACTTAAACGCGTCGGCAAGATGCAGGTCAAGCGCGGCGTTGTATTCCCAGTTGGCCGGCCCGCGGAAAGGATCGTCGTTGTAGCGCGCGATCGGATGCAAATCGCCGTCGTCGTGCAAAATGTTGATGCTGGCCGAGTCGTATTGCACCAGTTCGCGCAGGCGCGCCAAAATCGACGTCAGCAGGCCGTCGCGCTCGGTCAGGGCGGTCAGATCCTTCGAGAGATCGAGCACCTTGGTCAGGACCGACGTGCGCTCAGCCACGCGTTGTTCCAGCAGGTTGCGATCTTCGCGCAGCGATTGAATCGCGGCCGCGCGGCCAATTGCGTTGGACACCAACCCGGCACACAATTGCAGCACCGACAGCTCCTCGTCGGACCAGGCGCGCGGCGCCACCAGCATGTCGAAGCTGATCTCGCCCACCGCCTTGTTGCCCACCATCACCGGCACGCTCACCAACGCGCTGACATCGCGCCCGCGCAGCGATTCGTAGCGCTCCGGATCGACATCGCGCAGGCTGGCGATGTCATACACGCGCAGCATGCCTTCGTTGACCAGCGCCTGGCGCCACCAGCGGCGTCGCGACGTGACAGGCATTTGCTGCAGCAAGTGCTGCTGCGACGCCACGCCCGGGCGCGCCCATTCATGCGTGTTCGAGATGGTCAGGCCGTCTTCGCTTTCAAGGAAGACGCGGCAGATATCGGCGCCGACAAATTCGCCCACTTCGCGCAGCGCAAACTGAATGCCCTCATCGAGCGAATCGCCCGAGATCGACAAGAACTTGGCCGAGACCGCGGATACCGTGCGCTCGAGCGCCACCTGTCGGGTGATGGCCGCTTCGGCGCGGCGCCGTTCGCCAATGTCATGGGCGGTGACATAGAACTGCCCGCTCTCCGGCGTAAATGCCACGCTGGCGATGTCAATATAGGTCCAGTTGCCATCGGTGCGCAGCAGGCGCACGTTGGGCACAACCGCTTCGATCAGCGACCCGGCGGTCATCGACTGCGACATCATTTCGATCAGCTTGGCGGCGTCGTCCGGGTGCAGAAAGTCCTGCGCCGACCGTTCGAGAATCGAATCGATGTCAAAGCCTGTCAGCTTTGCAAAAGCAGGGTTGACATACTTCATTGCGCCGGTCGAATCGATGATGGCGAAGATGTCGTTGGAGTGCTGCACCAGGCTGCGGAAGCGCATCTCGCTGTCGGCCAGGGCCACCGTGCGCTCTTTGACGCGCCCTTCCAGGCCGGCGTTCACTTCCTGCAAGTGGGCTTCGAGTTGCTTGCGATGCGCGATGTTGCCCACCAGCGACGCATAGACGCAGATCAAGTCCTGCTGCACCGGATCGACGGCTTTGCCGCTCAGCGCGGCGTCATTGAGCAGCAGGCCCATCGTGGTTCCGGTGCTCGTGCGCAATGGCGTGCACACCACCCACACTTTTTGCGGCCGGCGCACCTGCACGCCATCCACCCAATCGTAAAGCGTCACGTCATGATCGATCAGCCAGCGCGCGGTCTCGCCGGTCTGGCGCAGCGCGGCCATGGACAGCGCATGGTCCTGCACCGGCCAGCAGTTCGAGTACTCCGAGGACGTGTTGCCGCGCAGATCGGTGCCGTAGGTGCCGCGGAACATGTGATTGGCGGCGTCATAGAGATAGATACCGCAACGCTCCAGGCCGAGCCGTTCGCGCCCGATTTCGACCGCGGTGCGCCATAGCTCGTCCAACGACGCGGTGGCCATCAGCTCTTCCGACGACTTAAGAATCGACTCGAGCACCGCCATGATCGACGACTGCCGCACCTGCGACTGGCGCCGCTCGTTGACCTCTGCCGCCAGCATGTCGTTCTTGCGCTTGAGCGCCTCTTCGCCGTCACGCACCTGGGTGTGCAGCTTGAGCGAGTCGCGCGTCAACCCTTGAATCATGAGCGAAAGCAGCAATGCTATGACCGGCGTTCCGATCAATCCATATATGGCGGTCATCCGGTTGAATGGAAATTGTGTGTCTCCGACAAAGCAGCCAAAAACTGCCATTACGCCGACGATGGTGAATACGGTGACTTGCTTGATATGCTTGGCGTTAAAGGTGATGCCGCTGAGCGGAATCGCCAACAATGCGCCCACAATCAGCATCGTCGGCCTTCCCAACCAGACGTTCGGCGTCAGCATCGCGGCAAGCCACATCGAACTGGCAAACAGAGTCGCTGCATGCACGCGCCCGCGGCGCACAAAAAATGCGGTTCCCGCCAGGCCAATCCCGTAACCGACAGCGCACCACGCCATCAGCCAGTTGGGTCCGACCAGATAGGCGGAAAGGGCCAAGCCTACAAGAAGTGCTCCACCGAGTCCCAGCAGAGTCTGCTTCAACAATTCGGTGACGCGTATCCTTTCATCGTCCAATCGGTTGATAGGGAGACGAAATAACCAGTCAAAAGCAGCCATAGGATGACTGAGATTGTGAAGCACAAGGGCGCGGTCAATGCAGGGCCAAACGGTCGATCTTCTTCCATTAGAACAACCGGCCTGCGTTCAAACTTTGTATTGACATGCGCCCGCGCGCAGTCAGTTGCGCCTACGCATCCACCCCATACGTCCTAGCAGTGGAGAGCCAAAGTGAGCACGTTCGGTCCTAGGCTGCTGGCGCAGTCAACCTTTTGAAGGAAGGGTATTTACGGGGGTGGGCGGTCGCTCGGCGCGCAGTGCGGCGGACAGGTTTTGAGCAGCCAGCATGGCCATGCGCGTGCGGGTCGATAGTGTCGCGCTGCCAACATGCGGCGTCGCTACGAAGTTGGGCAGGCTAAACAGCGGGTTGTCCCTCGGCGTCGGTTCCACTTCAAACACATCGACCCCGGCCGCCCAGGGCCGCCCGGCTTTGAGCGCCTCGAACAGATCTCTCTCAACCACCGTGCCGCCGCGCGAGACATTGACAAACACGGCGGTGTCCTTCATGCGCGCAAATGCGCTCGAGTTAAACTGGCCGCGCGTCTCCACGGTCAGCGGCGCGGTCATCACCACGAAATCGCATTCAGCCAGCAGCGTGTCAAAGTCGCAAAATGCCGCATCCAGCGCGGATTCGAGCTGCGGCACGCGACTGCGGTTGTTGTAGCGCACGCGCATGTTGAACGCCCGCGCGCGTCGGGCGATAGCCGCGCCGATGCGTCCGGCGCCCACGATGCCGATCGTCGCGCCATACACATCCTGGCCCAGCATGAAAAACGGATTCCAGCCCTTCCAGCCGCCAGTCTGCATCAGGCTATGCCCTTCCACCACCCGCCGCGCCGCAGCCATCAGCAGCGCCCAGGCCACGTCGGCGGTTGTTTCGGTCAGCACATCCGGGGTGTTGGTCAACAGCACACCGCGCGCGGTCATGGCCGCCACATCGGCGTTGTCGTAGCCCACGGCCATGTTGGCCACAACCTTGCAGCGCGGCGCGGCGTCCAAAAACTCGCCGTCGATGCGGTCGGTCAATTGGGCAAGCACGCCGTCTGAGAGGGCAGCCTCGCGCAGCAGCACATCGCGCGGCACGCGCTCTTCCGCACTGTCCCACAGGCCCACATCGAATTGCTCCGCCAACAAATCCAGGGCAGGCTGCGGAACTCGGCGTGTGACATAGACGCGTTGCTTGGGCATGGCCGAATTGTAGTGTCGGACTACAATCACGCCACTATGGCCAGCAAATTGAACGTCACCATCTGGAACGAGTTCCGCCATGAAAAGTCGCACAAAGAAGTGCAGGCGGTCTACCCAAACGGCATCCATTCGGTTATTGCCGATGGCTTGAAGTCTGACAGCAACCTCAATATTCGCCTTGCCGCGTTGGATGACCCGGATCAGGGTTTGCCCGACAGCGTGCTCAACAGCACCGATGTGTTGCTATGGTGGGGCCACATGGCGCACGGCGATGTCAAGGATGAGCTGGTCGAACGCGTGGTGCAGCGCGTGTGGAATGGCATGGGCCTGGTCGTGCTGCATTCTGGCCACTTCTCAAAACCCTTTAAACGATTGATGGGCACCGATTGCTCGCTGCGCTGGCGCGAAGCCGACGATATTGAGCGCATCTGGGTCGTCAACCCCGGACACCCGATCGCGCAAGGCCTGCCCGACAATTTCGAAATCGGCAAAGAAGAAATGTATGGCGAATACTTCGGCATCCCGCAGCCGGATGAATTGGTCCTCGTCAGCTGGTTTACCGGCGGCGAAGTCTTCCGCAGCGGCTGCTGCTTCCACCGCGGCATGGGCAAGATCTTCTACTTCCGGCCCGGTCACGAGACCTACCCGACCTACTTCAATCCATATGTGCGCCAGGTCATTGCCAACGGCGTGAATTGGGCCGCGCCCACACCGGTTGGAAAATTCACCCGATCGGTCAATGGACCCACCCCGCCCGCCAACGGTTAATGGATGCAAACCCCGGGGCGCGCATCTGCGCGCCCTTTTTTATCGCACGCGAAATTGGGTGATGGTGGTTTCAACGCCTCGAGAAATGCCGCGATCGTCGTATGCGCCTATCTTGGCAAAACCGCCTTCCGGCACATACATCACCAGCAACAGCCGATACACGCCCGGCGGCGCGCTGTCGTCAATTTTCAAGGCGTGCGTCGCTTCAGCAGCCTCGCCCGGTCGCCAGCGCGTGAGCGGCAGGTCGCTGTCGCTTTGAGCCACTTTGGTGCCTTGCGCGTCGATGATCTGAACCGACACATTGACATCGCGCGCGGCTGTCGCGGCCACCCGCCAGCGCATGCGCAGCGTCAATGTCTCTCCCGGCGCTGCGGCCGTTTGCACACCCTCTACGCGCAACAAATCCACGCCATTGGCAAACGACAGCACCGCGGTCGTTTGTGCATCTGACGCCAGCGCCGGGCCCTCAAAGATGACGCGGTCGGTGCCGTCGGGCAGGGTCAGGCGCTTACCGGTCGCCGCGTCATAGACGCCCACTGCCCAGCGCAATGCGGCCGGCGCGCGCGCCAGGCGCGGAATACGCAGCGCATAGCGGTCGCTCCAGCGAAATGGCGCGGCAACATCCGCCACAGCCAGATTGCCCTGCCCTGGATGCATGTCGCGCTGCGCCACAATCACGTCGTTCTCGTCGATCAAATGCACAAACACGGTGACGTTGGCCGGCAGCCCTCGTGTCAGCTCCCAGTTGAGCCGCAGGACGGCTTCCGTGCCAGGCGCCGCGCTGGCGTCGCCGCCGGCTTCCATTAAACGCAGCACCTGGCCGAAGGCTGCGTCAACACTCACGGGAAGCCGCTGCACCCAGAGGTTCGGCGGCCTGGCATACGCCGGCGCGATCGCGAAGAATGGCATGACGAGCGCCACGCCCGTCAGCACGCCGACGCCCAGCCGCAGCAGCCAGCGATGAATCGCGGCCAAGCCGTAAGCCAGCAATGCGGCGATCACCGCGATGGCTGGAAACATCAGGCGGCCCTGAGACGCGGGTGTCAGCGCCGTCCAGCGTAGCAGCGCGACGAATATGACGATCAGCCACACCACGCACACGCCCCATGCGCGGGCGCCCGGCGCAGTCCACGCGCGCCGCCCGTTGCCGCGAATCGCCAGCAGCATGCCCCAGATGCAGCCCAGAGCCGCCACAACGGCGAGTCGGTCCAACAGACCATAGATCACGTCGGGCATGCCCACATTCACCGCGCCAAACACGCCCCAATACGTTCGCACAAAGCCTTCGCGCTCGGTCCACAGCTCGGTTAGCGTCGCGGGCGCATCACGGCGGCCCACGGCGTCGAGAAACGCGCTCCAGCCTAGCGCATCGCCATAAAGTTGCACATTGCGCGCAAACCACCAGCCGGCCAGCAACGCAGTGACAAGCATGAGCATCAACAGCCAGCCCGCCAGCACGCGCCATATGCCCGCCGCATCGCGCCGCGATTGTGCTTCCCAGCGGCCCAGCGCGGCCATTGCCGCGGCCAGCGCAAACAACCCAAGCAATCCGAGCGCACTGATTTTGCTCAACGCGCCCAGCGCGGTGATCACACCCGCGACAAGAGCCGAACGCCTCGACAGATCCAGCGTTCGCATCATGCGCAGCGCGCGCCCCAACCCCAGCGTGCAAAAGAACGCGGCGGCGTTGTCGTTGTTGATGCTGCCGCTGATAAAGGCGAACATTGGCACACAGGCGACAAACAGCATGGCCGCCAGCGCGCGCTCATCGCCGGCCCGCGCAGGGAATAGTTCGCGCGCCACGAGGGAGGCGAACACCACCGTGCCGGTCGAAAATAGTATTGAGACCAGCCGAGCCATGCGCGCGGCCAGCGCTGCCGCTCGCCAGGGAAAATCGTCGGCCGGCCCATGCAGCACTGCGTTGACATTGCCGTCGCTGGTTTGCACGCCCAAATCGGCGTGCCGGTTCAAGCGCCGCAGCTCGCGCCAATTGGCGTCGTCGAACGGCGCGGAGACGAGCGCAGCCACCGCGTAGTAGAACGGCGGCTGGCTGCCCTCCTGCCGCCACGGCGCGTCCGCGTCAGTCTGGCCGGCATGCTGCACAGGCAAGCCGCCGCCGTTGGCCAAATGCCGCACAAGCGGATAGTGCCAGAGCTCGTCCGACGCTTCAAACAGCGGTGTGGCCGCGCTGTACAAACAAAACAGCGCGAAGGAAAAAACGGCCACGGCGCGCGCGGCGCGGGGCATGGCAGTGGCAATGCGCAAACGCTAGCTGGCGGCGTTTTCGGCGTGCGCCGACTCGCCCTGCTCCGTTGCGCCGTTGTTCATGCCGAGCCGCGCGGCGCGGTCGCTCTCTAGCTTGGTCAGGCCGTTGGCCACCACGCCCATGGTGTGATCAAGCTCCTCTTTGAGCCGCATCAGCGTATCCGTGGCATAGGCGTCGGCTTCATTACGCATGCGATCGACTTCGCGGCGGGCGCGTTCTTCAATCGCGCTGGCGCGGTTCTGCGCTATCTGCATGATCGCGGTGTCATCGGCAAGCTGGCCGGCTTCCTCGCGCGCCAGCTCGCGAATGCGCTCGGCCTCTTCCTTGGCTTGGGCAATGATGCGGTCGTGCTCCTGCTGGATGCGTTGCGCCTTCTTGATCTCTTCGGGGATGGCCAGCACCATTTGATCGATGAGTTGAAAGCACCGCTCGGTGTCCACGAGCTTCATTTTGGTGCCCGGTACCTTGCGGCTCTCCAGGAGCACAGCTTCCAGCCTACCAAGCAGGTGTTGGATGTCCATGTTCTAAGTATAGTGAATTTTTGTTGTAACGACAGGGGGCTTCGGATTTCAACCGCCCGCCGCCCTTTTTTTGGCCAGAGCCGCCGCCACAAATGGCGGCACCAGCGCCGTCACATCGCCGCCCAGTTGCGTAATTTCGCGCACCAGCGTCGCGCTCAAAAAGCTTTGCGGCGCATTGGCAAACAAAAAAATGCTTTCCACATCCGGCGCCAGCCAGTTGTTGGTCTGCGACATCTGCAGCTCATAGTCGAAATCAACGCTGTTGCGCAGGCCGCGGATCATGCGATTCGCTCCAATTTTGCGGGCAAATTCGACCGTCAAGCCGCTGTAGCCCATCACCCTGACGCGCTCCGACGCCAGCTGTTCGGCCATGCATTCCTGAATCAGGCCGATCCGCTCGGCGTGCGTGAACAGCAATTTCTTGTTTGGCAGATCGTATACCCCAATAATCAGCTCATCGACAATCTGCAGCGACCGGCGCGCAATGTCGAGATGGCCGTTGTGAAAGGGATCAAACGTGCCCGGATACAGCGCGGAGACGTTCAAGATGCGTCGCCTCCCTCGCGATTGGCCCAGAACGCGCGCACCCGCTCGGCCAGCAACGCATGCTCCGGCAACCGCATATCCGGATCGGCCGCGATCACCTTCTCGGCTTCCTCACGGGCCATATTCAGCAAGTCGCGATCTTTGATGCTGACCAGGCGCAGCTCGGGCTCGCCGCTCTGGCGCGTGCCAAAAAACTCACCTGGGCCGCGAATCTCCAAGTCGATCTCGGCCAGCTTGAAGCCGTCCTGCGTGCTGGTGATGGCCTGCAGGCGCTGATCGCTGATGGCCGACGACGAATCGGCAATCAGCATGCAATACGATTTGTGTTCGCCGCGCCCGACCCGGCCGCGAAACTGGTGCAACTGCGACAAGCCGAAGCGGTTGGCGCCTTCGATCATCATCACGGTGGCGTTGGGCACATCGATGCCCACCTCGACCACCGAGGTCGACACCAGAATCTGCGTCTCGTTGGCTGCGAAGGCGGCCATGGCCGCTTCCTTGTCGGTGGACTTCATTTTGCCGTGCAGCAGCCCGAGCTTGAAATTGCGAAAGACATCGCGCTGCAGGCGCTCATGCTCTTCGACCGCCGCCTTGGCTTCAATTTTCTCGCTCTCTTCCACCAGCGGGCAGATGACAAACGCCTGTCGGCTCTGCTCCACCTGCGCACGAACAAACGCATAGGCGCGTTCGCGTTCGGCCGGCGCAAACCAATGTGTCTCGATCGGCTGCCGGCCGGGCGGCATCTCATCGAGCACCGTGTTGTCGAGATCGCCATACAACGTTAGCGCCAGCGTGCGCGGGATGGGCGTGGCGGTCATGACGAGCGTATGCGGAGCCAACGCGCTCTTTTGGCGCAATGCGCTGCGCTGATTGACGCCGAAGCGGTGCTGCTCGTCGACCACCACAAAGCCCAGATTGTCAAATGCCACGCCTTCCTGGATTAACGCATGGGTGCCGACAACCACTTGAATCTCGCCTTTGGCCAGCGCATCGTAAATCGCCCGCTTCTCGGCGGCTTTCACGCTGCCGGTCAGCAAAGCAATACTGATCGGACGCGCCAGCGCGCCGCGCGCATTCATGGCCGCAAACAGCCTGGACAGGCTTTTGAAATGCTGATCGGCCAAAATCTCGGTCGGTGCCATCAACGCCGACTGCGCGCCCACCGAGGCGGCCATTGCCATGCCCAGCGCGGCCACCACGGTCTTGCCCGAACCCACATCGCCTTGCAGCAAGCGATGCATCGCCGTGGGTTTGCGGATGTCGTCAAACACCGCCTGCACCGCTCGCCGCTGCGCGCGTGTGAGCGTGTAGGGCAGCGCCGCAATGCAGTTGTCCAGCGTGGGCTCGCCGGCGCGCAGCTCGGGCGCCGGTTCACCGCGCCAAATCTGGCGCTGGCGCAGCACCGCCATCTGAAGCACAAACAACTCGTCAAACGCCAGTCGGCGGCGCGCCTGTTCCTGCCCGCCTGGGCCGCGCGGAAAGTGAATCTCGCGCAAGGCGTCGCCGATCGGCAACAAATTGAGCCCGGCCAGCGTGCCGACCGGCAAAAATTCCGGCACGCGCGCGGACCAGTACTCACTCACCCGCTTCATCACGCGGCGCACCAGCAGCGGTTGCAACCCTTCCGTCAGCGGATACACCGGCACAATATTGCCGCCAGTCAGCCACTCTTTTTCAGCCGGCTCATGCGCCGGATTCTGAAAGGTCAGGCGGCCCAGATACTCGCCGACCTTTCCGCTGATCACAATTTCGCGGCCCACGGCGAACTGCTTCATCAAGCTGTCGACAAAGCGCTCGTTGGTGAACCAAGAGCACTCGATCATGCCGGATGCGTCTTCGATGACAGCCTTGACCATCATCAACGTGCCTTTGGTCTTGATCTTGCGCGCCGACGCCACCCTGCCGATGATGGTGACCTGATCGCCATAAAAGAGCTGGCCGATGGTCTTCAACGCGCTGTAATCGTCGTAGCGCGTCGGAAAGTGATACAGCAAATCACGGATCGTTTTGATGCCCAGCTTCTGAAAACGCTGCGCGTTGAAGTCGCCGATGCCGCTGATCATGGTGACCGAGGCATCCAGCCCCAGACCGGCATCACGACGCGGCGCGCTGGCTGGAGCAGCGGACGCGCGCGGACCGCGGCCGTCGTCCCGTTGGCCGCGGTCGACCGGCGCCGACCGTGCAGGCTCGGCAAATTCGCGCCGGTCGCCGCCTTGCCGTCCACCCTGCCGGGCTTCCTGCCTGGGCGCGGCCCTATCGCCGTCCCCGGGAACGGCAGCAGGCGCGGCCAAAGCCGCAGCCGTTTGACCCTGCAGCACGGGCGCGCGCAGCTGCGTCAACAGCAGCTCCAATTTTTCACGGCGTGCGCCCACATCTTCCAGTGCGCTGTAATCGCGCATGTGCTGGGCGATGACCTCGGCCCAGGCGGGGTCGACGTTGTTTTTCGCAGCATCGCCCAGCCAGGCCGGCGCAAACGACTGCAGGCCGCGCGTCACGGCTTTGTCACCGTAATTGGTCTGTGTTTCGAGCTTGAGGATCTTGGAGAGCTTTTCGGTTGCGGTGTTTGGCATGAGCGCATGCGATTATAAAGGCGCGACCTGCGCATACAATCGCTCCGGCCGTATTGTCGGGAAGTGTCAGGCCCGCACCAGTGAAACACCGAGGGCGGCCGGGCCGGTATGCGCGCCAAGCCCGGGCGTGGTCGCCTCAACCAACTGGCGGTCCAGCGGAACCAGATCGCTCAAACGGTCTTGCATGGCCGACACCTCGGCCTTGATATCGCCGGCGTAGATGATGGCCAGTTTGGCGATCGGGCCTTGCGCGTGCGCCAATTCGACCAGCCGTTCGAACCCGCGCCCGCGCGTGCGCACTTTGTCGACCTGGTGAAATTCGTCGTCGTAGATATCGACCAGCAGCTTGATCTGCAGCAGATCGCCCAATCCGGCGGTCAGCGCGCTGACGCGCCCGCCTTTGCGCAGGTTTTTCAGGGTGTCGAACATCACAAACAGCTTGATGCGCGAGCGCAGCGCGTCGAGCGCAGCCACAATCTCGGCTCGCTTGGCGCCGGCGGCGGCCATCTCGGCCGCATGCATCACCAGCCAGCCCACGCCCAGCGACAACGAGCGCGAATCGTAAAGCTGCACATCGATGCCGTCGGCCTTGACATCATCGGCAGCGATGGCGGCGGCACGGCTCATGCCGCTGAATTTGGGCGACAGATGAATGGACAGCACTTCCGGCGCGGCGGCTGCGCGATACAAATCGGCGAACGTGGCGGGCGACGCGGCGGCGGTCTTTGGCAAATCGCGCATGCCGGGCAGATCGCGGTAGAAATCCGGGCGCGTCAGCGTGACATTGTCGTAGTAGGTGGCGCCGTTGATTTCCAGAATAGTCGGTGCCACGCCGATACGGTGCTCGCGCGCAAACGAAGCCGGCACGTCGGCGGTTGAATCAGTGACGATTTGAATAGGTGGGGCCATTGACGTCATTATCAGCGTTCGGCTGAAAAGGGCCGTCCAGTCCGCTTTTTGCGCGCCGGCCTTATAATTGACAGGTCGCGCGGCATCTACATCGCCTCATTGCCCGCAGCGGCTCAACACTATGTGGTCGGCTGGCGCAGTTGCGCCTGTTTTTCACGCGAGGCGAACTGAGAGGACAATTTTGAGAGGAAGAATGGCCCGTCGTGACGACGACAACAAGAAGAAAGAAGATGTGATCGAGGTCGAAGGCGAGGTGATCGAGGCGTTGCCCGGCACCATGTTCAAGGTCAAGTTGACCAACGGCCACGAGGTGCTGTCGACGCTGTCCGGCAAGATGCGCAAGTTCTACATTCGCGTGCTGCTGGGCGATCGGGTGCGAATTGAATTGTCGCCTTACGATCTGACGCGCGGCCGCATTTCGCGCCGTCTGGACAACCGCCCGCCGGTCAACCCTGAAGCTTAAGCGGACGACGCTTCGAAGGTCAGGCCGACCCAGTCAAGCATCTGCTTGCGCTCCAGCAGCGCAAGGCCGGAAGCTTGGGCTGCGCGCACCACATCGTCGGCCTGTGTTTCCAGGATGCCTGAAAATATGAACCGGCGTCCGCGCGCCGCCAGCCCGCCCAACAGCATCGAAACAATCACCCCCGCCAAAATGTTGGCGACCACAAGGTCAAAGACTTCGGCTGTTTCGTCAAACGACCCCTGCGCGACATCCACCAGCGGCGCAACGCCGTTCAAGGCGATGTTTTCGTGAGTCACCCGCACGGATTCGACATCGGTGTCCACCGCCAGCGCGTGCGCGGCCCCCAGCTTGATTGCGTAGATGGCCAGGATGCCAGACCCTGTGCCCACGTCAAACACGCGCGTGCCGGGCGTAACGTGCTCTTCAAGCGCCATGGCGCACAACTGCGTCGTCGGATGCAAGCCGGTGCCAAATGCCATGCCCGGGTCCAGCGCCAGCACGATATCGTCTGGGCGTGCTTCGATCGAATCGGGCCCAAACCACGACGGCCGGATAACCAGACGCCGCCCGATGCGCAACGGCTTGTAGTTGGCCTTCCAGGTCTCTGACCAGTCTGACTGCGCCACTTCGCGATATTTGGGCGTAGGGATGGGGCGCACCATGTTGAGGTAAAACAAAGCCTCTTCCACCTTGTTGCGGCGCGCCTCAAGCGTCGCGTCGTTCGGCAAATAGGCGCGCACCACCACTGGGCCGCTGGCGGCTTCATCTTCCCAGCGGTCGGCGGTCATCCCGCTGGTGCGATTGAGCTGCTCAAGCGCCACCCCGCCCTCGACCAGCGGAAAGAGCGCATCGCTGATGGCTTCGGCCAGTTCGGGCGTGGTTTCAAGCGAGAGTTCGAGCCAGGAGGTAACGGTGGACATGGGAGGCCAAGTGTAGCCGGGACTCGGCCTCTTCCCGTCTTAACACAGTCACGGCTAAAATCGCCCGACATGACGCAGCCGCTTCTTCCCCTCATCAACCGCGAGCTCAGCTGGGTGAAATTCAACCGGCGGGTTCTGGAAGAGGCCCAAGATCCGTCGCACCCGCTGCTTGAACGCGCCAAGTTTCTGGCCATTTTTGCCACAAATCTGGATGAGTTTTACATGATTCGAGTCTCCGGCATCAAAGAACAGATTGCAGCTGGCGTGGTCGATCAGGGTCCGGAAGGGTTGACGCCGACCAAAATCATGCAGCGCATCAACGAGGAGCTGGAGCCGCGGGTGCACACGCACAAC
>JANMNW010000284.1:0-3043 GCA_031368515.1 Chloroflexota bacterium | reverse complement strand
CCTGGCGCACTTCGCCCGCAGTTCGCGGGAGAAGCAAAACGGACGTGGAGGTGGAAGCGCTGACGGCTGTAGCGACACAGTCGTGAAACTACCGCCGATGAAGCGTCAACCAAACGCCATCTAGGTTTGTCCTATTTGGGTGGGTTTTGGAGAACGGTTAGCTTCATTCCAGGAGCGACAAATGACCGCACAACAGTGCCCCTGCACGCCCGCGGCACTTGATATCCGGCCGCCTGTTCATCATCGGCAGCACCGAGGCATATGGCCGCGAGCTGTATGTGCTTGACAGCCCCGCGCGTGATCTGGGCGTGTCGCTGCCCGCACTCACACCGGCGCTCAACGGCCATGCCGTCATCGATGTCCTGGTCGGCAACGGCTCGCTCACCCCAAGTCTGACCTCCACGCTGATGATCACGCTGCCCCCGCAGCTGGCCTATGTCAGCGACACGATCGGCGTGAGCAGCACGCTTGGCACAGGTGCGTTGCTCTGGACGGTGCCGGCGCAGGAAGCTTTTGAACGTCGGCACTATCAGCTGCATGTGGCCAGCATCTCAGGCTCGCTCGGCGCGCGTCACACGCTCAGCGCCTCGATTGCGTTCGCAGGCGCAGATGCCGTGCCGGCAAATGACACTGCAACCGGCGACGTCATGATTGCCACCGCGGCCCATCTGCCAGTCGCCTTTCGACGGTAGTCAGCGCGTCAGCAGCGCGCGATAGCGTTCGGCATACGCCGCGGCGGCCGCCTCGATGCTGTATCGCGACAACAGCGTCTGCGCGGCCAATGCGCGCTGCCGGCTGCGTTCTGGGTTGGCCAGCGCCGACACGATGGCATCGGCCAATGCCGGTGCATCGCCCGGCGGCGCCAGCAGCGCATGCTCGGCGCCGATCACATCGCGCGTGCCCGGCGCTGCTGTTGCGACGATCGGCACGCCCAGCGCGATGGCTTCCAACAGCGCCGTCGGCACGCCTTCCCATGCTGACGGAAATACAAAGATGTCGAGCTGCCGCATCAATTCGATCGCATCGGCGCGTTGTCCAAGGAAGATCACGTGTTGCTGCAGACCCAACTGGCGCACACGCATTTCAAGCCCGGCACGCAATTGGCCATCGCCGATGATCTGACACAAAAACGGCCGCTGCGCACAGCGCGCCAGCACCGCCGGAAGCGCTTCGATCAGCGTGCGCTGATCTTTTTGCGCCATCAAACGGCCGACGGTGCCAATTGTCACTGCTGAACTTGCGTTGCGGATGCGCGGCACGTCGACTGGTAGCGTGCGTGAGTTCACGATCACGCGGGCGCAGCGGCGCAACAAACGCGACGTCATGCGGCGATCGTAACCCGCCGCATACCAATGCGCGATGGCCACTTCCTCATCGAGGAACAGCGGCAGGAGGACTCCAGAAACCATCGAGCGCAGCATTACGGCGGCAGCCCCGCGGCCCCACTCAAGGTCGCGGGGCATGTGCATGGAACGCAGCGCCACGCGCGTCCGGCCGAACAGGCGGGCCAGAGCGGCAGCAAGCGCCCCACCTTCGTGATGGGCGTGAATCACATCGGCGTGTTGCGCGCGCGCGTGCGCTATCACGCCGCGAATGCCGGCGAGCGCATCGGCCGAATTGCGCCGCAATCCAACGCGCGAGGCAAACACGACCGGGACACCGGCCTGGGTTATGCGCGCTTCCCATTCACGCTCGACAGCGCTGCCGGTGCGCCAGAACACGCAGAGCACCGGCCTAAATGCAGATTGATCGGTGCTCAGCGCCATTTGCGCGCCTGCGCGTTCAGCGCCGCCATCGGCATTGCCGATGTCCAGACCGGTGATGACGGTCATCACCGTGGGGCGAGTTGTATTTCCGTTTTCCATGTCACACAGGCGCGAACTGCGCCCGCCAGCGGCCGATGTCGTCCACGGGCACGCGCAACGCGACAGGCTGCGGGTGGTCGATCCAGTGCTTGATCGCCTCGATATCAACGCGCGCTGCTGTGGGCAGGCCAATGTCGCGCGCCATTTCCGCAGCTCGGTTGTCCACCTCTACAATCAGCCCACGGCGGCCTGCGAGCATGCAACGTATGCCGCCATGCAAGCGCGTGCCGATGTAGTCAAACACCGGTCCGTTCGACAAAAAGTCCTCGAACTGCGCATAGTTGTGCGGGATCGCGTGGATCGGCTTGGCGCTTGACTGGCGCAGTTCAGACGCATACGCTTCGTCGCGCGCGCCCTGATACCAAATATGAACGCGCGCGTAGCGCTCATGGGCCAGCGCAAGCAGCAACTGATCGGCCTGACGATCCGGACGATAGTCGGTTAGCATCACCAATACCTCGTCGCTTTTCGCCGTGGGCAACATCGTGTTGGCAAGCGGCCATAGCGTTGGACAGGCGGTGTTGATGACTTTCTCGAACCCAAGGGCGGCGAGATGGCGTTGCGTGTAACCATCGCGCACGGAGTGCGTGTGGCGCCGTGACAGCATCGTAGTGAGCATCCAGCGCGCCGGCAGCGTGGGGCGCGGCTGATACCAACCCCAGCCACAGCCAAACAGGACGACGCGGCCACGCAAGCGCGCAATTTGCCAAGGGTGCAATTTCCATTCGCGATAGATCCAGGCGTATGACGCGACAATGTTCGAACCGCCGACGAGCAGCCAGTCGGCGTCGAGCGCGCGGTCAATCTCTTGGCGGGTTGGGTAATCGTGCGTGGCGATGCGCAGAACATCGGCGCCGGGAAACAGCGCGTTCAGCTCGCGCGTCACCGCCTGCTGGATGATCACATCGCCCAAATTGTGGCTGGGATCGCCCTGCCCGTTCTGCAGGCCGGGGTCGAACAGGCAAACGGCGGCGGCACTCATGATCGATCGCGGCGCACGATGTGCAGGCGTCGGCGCACGGTGAACTCAAACTCGTGGCGTTTGTCGGCAAAATAGGCATCGACGGCGGTGCGACATCCGGACCAGGCATCGTAGTCGTCGATCACCAGCCGCCCGCCCGGCGACAGCCTGGGCACAATGCGCTCCAGGCACACACGCACCGAGTCGTGCCAGTCGA
>JANMNW010000271.1:0-18557 GCA_031368515.1 Chloroflexota bacterium | reverse complement strand
GTACTGACCCTGTGTGCGCGTGACGCCGCGCACGAAATAGGTGCTTGTGCCGGTGCCGCCGGGCAGTGCCGCTGGAGCTGGCGCGAGCGCCCAGGTGCTGTTGCCGACTGTGCGCAATTCTTTGCTAAACCAATGATCATTGTCCGCGCCGGGCTGCAGGCCGAAATACACCGCGTGTTGGCGCCACGAGCCCGTCTCAAATGCCTCGCCAATCAATTCGGAGCCGGTTGTATTTGATGTCGCCGTCATGCGCGGGCAGCCGCTGCCAGTGACCCAGTAGACAGCGTTGCTGTTATAGCGATCGCCGGGTTCGGTTGCATAGAAGATGACACTGCCGTCGCCGGGCTCGTGTATTGCCAGAGCCACGCCGTTGTAGCTGACGCACGTTGAGCTGGCGCTTAAGCCGACAGCGGAAAGTGCTGCTGATGTGATGCGCTGCAAGCCTGCACGGGTCACATTCAACTGCCAGGCCGGGCCGGTGGCGGTCGGATAAGGCGCCGGAGAGGGAATGGCGCCCACCGTGTGAACGGCGGCGTCACGTTTGAGCGCTTCGGAAACATCCAGCAATGCGCTTGGGTCTTCGAGCACATTCGCTCCTTCCAGCGACAGGTCCAAGCCGGTGAGCTGTTGCGGTTGTGAATCCTGCTGAAAGCGCCCGGCTATGGCCAGCACCACGATGCGTTGACCGCGCATGCGCCCATCCCGCAGCACGGTGACGGCGCGATTCGGCAGACCAACCGATTGGACCGTCGGAGACTGCGGCGCATCGAGCGCGGCGAGCCGGCGCAACCCCGGTTGTGCGTCGCCGCTGTCCGGCGTGCTTTGGATCGCGGATCCAGCCAGCGCGGTTGTCAGCGATGCGTCGAATGATGGGCTGTCATTCACGAGCAAAGCGACCGTACGGCCTGGAACCAGCGCATCGCCGATCTGAATCTGGCCCGCATCTGTCTGCACAACATCGACGCTGATGTGCACTCCCGCGCGGCCAGCCGTTTCAAAATTGCTGGCGCTCACGCGGATAAATCGCCCATCTTCTGTGGCGCGTGGAGCGCTGGTTGGCCTGGCCTGCGCCGGCAAAGACAGACTCAGGCTGAGACTGAGCGATGTGACGATGGCCGGCAGAAGCCGAGTTGAATTCATATGTCTAGTTTAGTCGACAACACTGTGCAAAATCCGCGTTTTGCATAAGTCAATGCTACTTTGGGTGCGAATTTTGGAACAAAAAACCCGATTTCGACGAGAAATCGGGTTTTTTTGGAGTTGAGTTGGTGAATCAGCGGATCGTCTTGCGTCGCAAGTACCGGCCTGAGGTTGCCAGAGTTGCGCCCATCAATACAAGAAGCACTGCAAAGGTGTCGCGTGCATTGTTTTCAGCTCCGGTCACTGGCAACACAACCTGGCAAATTTGGCATTTGGCCAAAGCCACGTTGTTTGCGACGATATCGCCGGTGCTGGTTGTGCGCACGATCACGCCCTCAACCACATCCACTGGCGTGGCGCCCGGCTTGTAGCGCAGCTTGATTTTGACTGTGATGACGTCGGTCGTTTCAAGTGTGCCAATGTCGACCAGATAGCCGCTCTCCGCGCCTAGAACGACTGTGCCGCGCGACGACGTCACTTCGACCAGCTCAAAGTAGGGTGGGATGCTCTGATACAGCTGCACGTTGACAGCTGGCGTATTGCCTCTGTTCGTCACGATGGCGATGAATTCCACCACATCGCCGCCTTGCACGCAGGTGCTAACGCAACCAGACAAGGTGACAGCCGGGTCGGCAAAGGGATTCGCCGGCGGGGGAGGCGTGACCACGCTCGCGCCCGGTGTTGCCGTTGGCCCCACGCGCGTCGGTGGAATCGAGGTGGGAGGCCTCGGTGTCGCCGAAGGCTCGGCCACGGGCGTGCTTGTAATGTTGAGCGGAATACTGGCGTATGTGCTGGTGGCACGGCCAGGTATGAAGAGTGCTGCAGTGAGCAGTGACGCGCATGCCCCGATTAAGGCAACACGCACAACGTGCATGGGTTTCATAGAGACTCCTTACGGTATTTAAAGACGCAATGGACCGCAAAAAAAGCGCAGTCAATTGCTATCAATGCCAAATTATGCATCATGTCGATAAAACATGCTAGCTGCAACCTTCCCCGGCCCTATACCCCGTCAAAATGCCATAACGCAGCAGATCTACCGGGATGTGCCGCAATTATACGTATCACGGTGCTGAGGGAATTTGCGGAAAAACGGCCAGGCGCAGCGCAGCAATCGCGCCGATTTCGATAAGTGCAAAAACCACGCCCGCAAACAGATACGGCGCAAAATCGCGCCAGCCCATCAGCGTTCCGTGCCGCTTACGCAACACCGCGACCAGAATTCCGTTGACCATCGCCAGAAGAGTTACAACACCGCCAGCGCTGAGCAGCGCCAGTGGTCCATAGATCGCCGCAGGACGCCAAAGCACGATCGCGCAGATCGAACCCGCGGTCATTAGCAGCGCTCCGAACACGCCGGGCGAAGCCACAATCGGGCGCTCGTCTGCGTCGCGCCACAACCCTTGATTGAACATGGCCAGCGCAAACGTCCCCAAGGTAATGCCCATCAGCGATCCCGTCACAAGCCGGAGCCAGTTTTGAGGCCAATAGAGCAATTCACGCCCGCGCAGCAGGAGCACATATGAATTGAATCCGTCAAACGTCCAGGCGGCAAAGAACAGCGCAAATCCCGCAAGATAGCGTTTGAGCGGAAACCCTCCCGGCCGCCCGGGCACAATTGTCAGCAGCAGCGCCATGCTCAACAGCGCGCCCATAAACATGCCGGTGTCGCGCGCGCAGACCGGCAGTTGTGTTTGGTCGACCAGAAACGAACGTTGCGGAATGCGATGGCACACGGCATAGCCCACCAGATCCAGCGGCGCAAGCCATGCTTTTGGAACGATGGCCGCCGCGAGCGCGAAAACCAACAACACAGAGAATGGCCACAGTCGTGCAGCGCGTCTCGCAGCGGGTGCGGATGGCGCGCTCATGGCGTGCCCGACCGGCCGATCAGCACGGCAATCAACGTGAACAAGCAGGCCCAAAGCAACGCGCCATCACTTTCCAGCATGGTGAACACCAATCGAAATGAAGTGCGAATGCGCTCGATGGCGCCCAGCATCAACCCGGCAGCGGCGTGGGACGCCGGCTGTATTCGCCTCAGAACTTCGGCCGCGGCTTGCGGCACGTCCATGCCGGTGTCGATGCCAGACAGGCGCGCGCTGGCGCTCGCGCGCGCCAATGCCAGCGCCAGCGCGATGCTGACAGCCAGGCTCGCCCAACCCCATGCGCCCATCGCCGCAAATGGCGGTTGGGTGCCTGAAAGCGCCGGCGCCAGCCCCAGCAGCGTCAGATGAAGCACCACCACAAGCGCGGGCAGATGACGCAACGGCGCGCGCAGCAGGCTGCTCCAGCTTTCCCCGCCTTTGAAAAGCGGCCGGACCCGCAGCACATGGGAAAGCAGCGCAAACATCAGAAGTGCCTGGGCGAACGCCAGCAGGACGACAATCGCGAGGCTGAACGACGAGAGCGCTGTTGCCGCCGCGATGCCGCTTTGCGCGGCAAATCCTGCCAGCGGCGGCACGCCTGCCAGGCTGAGCGCGCCAAACAGCCGCAATGGCGACTCTGCGCCAAGCAACCGGCTGCCAAGCAGCCATGCCGCTCCTCCCAGTGCCGCAGCGTTTTGGACCGATCCCACACTTACGCCTGCGGCGATGGATAAACCCGCGGCCGCCAATTGGATGCTGACCGTCTGCTGTTGCGCGTCGCGTGTCGCGATGGCGCGCAAAGCCCAAACAATCGTAGCGAACACCAGGAGCACCACCGCCCAAGTGTCCAGCGTTGGCGCGTTCTGGGCAATTGCCACAGCGCCAATCACGCCGGCCATCATCTGCTCGGGTTCCGGCGCATCGTTGCTGCCGCTGAGCGGCAGCACGCCGGCATGAGCGCACACCGCCACGCTCAGCACCGTGGTGGCCAAGGCCGAGCTGCTGCCTGCGATGCCGGCCAGCATGAAGCTGTGCGTCAATGCAGCCGTCAAGCTCAAGGCCAGCATGGCGGCCAGAAGCCCGAATACTTGCGGGGCATAGGCGCCCACGGCGCGCCGGCTGTCCATGCGCCGCGCGGCCATCCACATTGCGCTGGCGTCGAGCAATCCAATGCCGATCAGCAGGGTGGGCATGGTCGAAGCAAGCAGCGCCAAGGCCGCCGCTGCCGTCATCAGCGCATGTGAGAACGCCTGCGTGTATGCCGGATCGTCGGCATCGGCGCTGGCCAGCATCTGCCCGGCTGCCAGCGCAATCACAGCGGTAGCGCCGCCGGCTGGAGCAGCAATTGCCAGCGCGGTGCCAAAAAACGAGGCGATGGACCAATTGGCGACAACCGCGTCGACGCCGGCAGTGCGCCACAGCCAGGCGCCCAACAGCCCGAGCGCCGCGGCGCCCATGCCCACCGCCGGCAACGCCTGCGACAGGCGCTCGCGGCTGAGCCGGAGCAGCAGCGCCGCAACAAACGGCAAAAGGAACAGCGCAAACATCGCCAAAATCACGAGCACGGGGCGAGTCTATCACCCTCGCTTGACCGGCCAGCCCGTTCGCCCTGACAATAGCGCCCCATGGAATTACGTGATCGAATCAGAGGCGGGCTTTACGGACAGGCGCTTGGCGATGCATTTTGCATGCCAGCGCTGCTCACCCCGCAGCAGACGCGCGCGCAGTTTGGCGCGCCGCCAAATGAGTTTCTTGCCCCACCGGCGCATAGCGATGTGCATCAGGGCTTGCCGGCCGGCCGGGTGACCGACGACACTGAACAGGCGGTGTTTATCGCCCGCGAAATCATCGCCGATGGACGCGTCACCAAAGCCGGAGTGGCGCGGGCGGTGGTGGCCTGGTATGACGCGATCGGCGGCGACACGGTGGCGTTTGTCGGCCCCAGCACCCGGCGCGCGGTGGCGCGCATACGAGCAGGCGGCGACCTAAACGCCACCGGCCTGGGCGGCGACACCAACGGCGCAGCCATGCGCGTGAGCGTGATTGGCTTGCTGCACCCCGGCGATGTGCCGGCAGCCGCGCGCGACGGGGCTGAGAGCGCTATCCCCACCCACAACACGCGCGTAGGCTGCGCCAGCGCTGCGGCGGTGGCCGGCGCGGTTGCGCGCGCGCTCGCGCCGGATGCCGATGTGCGTTCAATCATCAGCGCCGGCGTTGAGGCAGCTGAGATCGGCGAAACTTATGGCAGCACCTGGCTCGGCGCCAGCGTTGCCCGCCGCATCGAGCTGGCGGTCAGCCTGGCGCGCGATGGCCACGGCTCCGACAGCGACCGTCTGCAGGCGATTTTCGACTTGATCGGCACCTCGTTGGCCGCAACGGAGGCGGTGCCGGCGGCGTTTGGCGTGCTGGCGCTCGCCGATGGCGATCCGATGCGCGCGGCGCGGCTGGCTTTTGAGCTTTCAGGTGATGCGGACACGGTCGCCGCCATCGCCTGCGCGATCGCCGGCGCCTACAAGGGCATCGATGCGATCCCGGCGCGCTTGTGCGAGATGCTGCGGCAGGTCAATCCTGAGCTGCAGTTTGACGCAATCGCCGATGGTCTGCACGCGCTGGCGTCGCGATAGCCGCCTACGCCACGCAGCCCGGCCCCAGTAGCTCAACCAGGCGCAGCCGCAATTCGCGGCAATCGCGGGTGGTGTCGTTGGGGAAGTCGATCATCGAATCGTGCGCGCCGCCGTTGCGCAGAAGCACTACGAACGGCTGCGCGCCTTCAAAGCCCTTGAGCGTTTGAATGACGGCTTCAAGCTTGGCCACATCCGAGCGCACATCGCCCTGCCGATGGATGATCACCGTGAGCGGTTCGCTCAGCGCCAGCAGCGGCGCTTCGCTGGCGTTCGGGTGCGGGTTCAAGCTGGGATCGGGCAGGGTGTAATACGGCTCGGCAGGAACGGGCGGCAAGGCGCTTGACGATGTGTCTGGCGCGTCGGCGGAGTCGGCGGGCGCAAGCGTTGCCGGGGAGATGCCGGTGTCTACATTGGCGATCGCCGCCGCGGCGCGCGCTTCGGCGATGCTGCTTTGATCTTGCGCGACAAACGCAACCGGCAGGGGCGGTCCATCCTCGCCCGGGTCGTCGATTTCGAGCACCGCAACATCCGGGCTATACGCTGTGGATGGCGTCGCACTGGCCGCCGACGTCTGCGCTCTGTCTGCCGGTCCACCGCTCACCGGCTCACGGCTTATCGGTTCACCGGCTACCGGCCCGGCGCCTATCGTGGAAAAATAGTCGTTCAGCATCGACTCACTTACGCCGTTGTCGCCGTACTCAAACGCATCGCCGTTGTTGTAGTACTCGCGCGTGCGGTCGCCGTCGGCCGATTTGGCCACGTCGACTGTGTCGGTGATCTTGTCGACCAGCATCTTGGGCGAGCCGCCTTCGCGCACCTCGGCCTTGCCCCAAACCAGCACGGTCTTGTCCTTTTGCAGCAAACCGCTGTAGCTGTCCCATGTGCGAGGAAAGATCGTCAGCTCGATCACGCCATACAGATCTTCGATCACGGCAAAGCCCATGCTCTTGCCGGTTTTGCTGGTGTGCGGGCGGACCGATTGGACGATGCCGGCGACGACGACGGGCTGGCCATTGTCTGCCACGCTCATGTCCAGGCTGTTGCGGGTGACGCGGTCTTGCAGCTGTTCGAGCGCCGCGGCCAGCGGATGGTCGCTGACATAGGTGCCGATCAGCTCGCGCTCGGCGTTTAGCATCTCGCGGCGCGGCAGTTCGGGCGCTTTTTTGTTGAGATGGATCAGCGGCTGATCGTCGGGCGTGTCGAGGCCGCCAAAGAGCATGCCCTGGCCCATCTCCGCCGCCTTGCGCGCCACAACCGTGGCGCCCACGATTTGATCGATCGCGTCGAGCAATTGATGGCGCGGCCCGAAATCGTCGAGCGCGCCGGCTTTGATCAGCGATTCGAGCGCGCGTTTATTGACCTGGCCCATGTCCACGCGCCGGGCGAAATCGTCCAAGTCTTTGAAGCGGCCGCCGCTGTTGCGCGCGGCAAGGATCGAGCCGATCGGCCCTTCGCCGACGTTCTTGATCGCCATCAGGCCGAAGCGGATGGCACCGCGTCCAGTCCCGAGTCCCGAGTTTCGAGCACCATATTGGGACTCGGGACTTGGGACTTGGGACTCATCGATGGAAAACCCGGTATCGCTCCAGTTTACGTTGGGCGGGAGCACATCAATGCCGCGCTTCTTCGAATCGCCGATCAGCATGGCGATTTTCTCAGTGTCGCCCGCTTCGCAGGTCATCAGCGCGGTCATGTATTCGAGCGGGTAGTTGGCCTTGAGCCAGGCGGTCTGGCAGGTCATCGACGCGTAGATGGCCGCGTGCGATTTGTTAAAGCCGTAGCGCGCGAAGAATTCAATGTCGGCCCAGATCGCGTCGGCCACTTCGGCCGGGTAGCCTTTGGCCACCGCGCCATCGCGGAACTTGCTCTTGTGCTTGGCCAGATCTTCGGCATTCTTCTTCGACACCGCTTTGCGAATCGTGTCGGCCTGGCCCATCGAATAGCCCGCAAAATCACGGGCAATGGCCATGATGCTTTCTTGGTAGACGAGGATGCCGTAAGTCTCGGACAGATGCCGCTCAAGATCCGGATGGTGATACTTCACCGGCTCTTCGCCATGCAGGCGCTTGTTGTAGGTCGGGATGTATTCGAGCGGGCCCGGGCGATAGAGCGAAATCGCGGCCACGATATTTTCGTAGCGCTGCGGCTTCATGTCCATCATCAGGTTTTTCATGCCGGCGCTTTCAACTTGAAACACGCCGTTGACATCGCCGCGGCCGAGCAGATCGTAAATGCTCTTCTCGTGAATCGGAATGTCGTTGAGCGTGTAGTGCTTGCCGTGGCGCTGCTCGATCAGTTCGCAGGCGCGGCGCATGATCGTTAGCATGGACAAGCCGAGATAGTCCATCATGAGCAGGCCGATGGCCTCCAGGTGGGTCATCTCAAACTGCGTTACGGCGTTGAGCTGATCGGTGATCGGCGTGCCGGTCAGGCGATGCAGCGGCACGTATTCGATCAGCGGCTTGTTGGCAATCACCACGCCCGCCGCATGCGTGCCGGCGTTGCGCGTCATGCCTTCGACTGTGATGGCCTTGTCGTACAGGTCTCTCAGGGGCTTTTCGCTGTCGTAAAGACGTTTGAGCTCGGGCACCTCTTCCAGCGCCTGCTTTAGGCCCACCGGCTTGCCTGGCGTGTTCGGCACCAGCGATGTCATGCGGGTGACTTCCGTCAGCGGCAGATCCAGCACGCGCCCCACGTCTTTGAGCGCCGCGCGAGCGGCCATGGTGCCAAACGTGATGATCTGAGCGACCTGTTCTTTGCCGTACTTCTCGATCGTGTAGTCGACCAGCATGTGGCGCTGATCGTCGGGAAAGTCCATGTCGATATCCGGCATGGTCACGCGTTCGGGATTCAGAAAACGTTCGAAATACAGGTCGTTGCTGACCGGCTCGATATTGGTCAGCATCAGCACATGCGAAACCATGGAGCCGGCCGCGCTGCCGCGCACATCCCACCAGATGCCCTTTTCGCTGCAAAAGCGGATCAGATCCCACACGATCAGCATGTAAGTGGGGAAGCCCATCGAGATGATCGTCTCAAGCTCAAATTGCAGGCGCTCGCGCAGGCGGCGCGGCGTCATGGCCGGGTGCGTGTCGGCGATCGGCAGTGCCAGCGGGCTCATGCGCGTAAGCTGGATCGGCTTGTCCTCTTCGATGTACACCTCGGCATTGAGCTTGCGCAGTTTGCCGAGCGCGAATGTGTCGCTGGTGACCCAGGTGCCGTTCGGGTTGGCTGGAATGGCGTAGCGCTCTTCAAAGCCGACGGCGCACAAATAGCGCAGATAGTCGTCGTCGCTGGCGAACGTCTCAGGCCGCTGAAATTTGGGCAGGTGAAACTGCTTTGTTTTGAGCGAGACATCGCAGCGTTCGGCCAGCAGCACGGTGTTGTCGATGGCTTCGGCCGGAAACAACGCGCGCATCTCCGCCTCGTCGCGGAGATAGTACGAATCGTTGTTCATCTTCATGCGGTCTTTTTCAGACAACAGCGCGTTGGTCTGAATGCACAGCATGAGATCGTGCGCCGGGGCGTCGTCGCGTTTGACGTAGTGCACGTCGTTGGTGGCGATCAGCGGGATGCCGAAGTCTTTGGCAAAGCCGAGCAGCGTCTCGTTGACGTTGTAGAGCACGTCAATCTCATGGTCCTGCAGCTCGATGTAGAAGTCGTCTTTGAACACATCGCGATACCACAGCAGGCGCTCGCGCGCGGTTTCGATCCGCCCGTCGGCGATCAGGCTGGGCACCTCGGAGGCCAGGCAGCCGGATGTGCAGATCACGCCTTCGGCGTAGGCGGCCAGCGTGTCGTGATCGGTGCGCGGGCGATAGTAGAACCCTTCCAGCTGTGAGCGGGTGGCCAGCGCCATCAGGTTTTTGTAGCCGGTGTTGTTTTTGGCCAGCAGCAGCAGATGATGCGGCGAACGGTCGAGTTTGCTGTCTTTATCCGCCATTCGCCGGCCCCAATGGGCCATGTAGCTTTCGATGCCGATGATCGGTTTGACGCCCGCGCCCATGCATGCGTCGTAGAACTCGATGACGCCGTGCATCACGCCGTGATCGGTGAGGGCGATCGCCGGCATGTTTAATTCTTTGGCGCGCTTCGCCAGGCCCTTCACGCGGCTATAGCCGTCGAGCAGGGAATATTCCGAATGGCAGTGCAAATGAACGAAAGACATGCTTGATGACTGGCTCAAGAGAATAGCACAAATTTTCTACGGATGCAAAAAATCTATCCCTTCGGCGCGCCATGCAATCGCCTGGACAGTGTGCTAAAGCGATGCCGGTAATGCGCCGAGAAATTCAAGCATCACGCGATTGAAATGCGCCGCATTGTCCATGTTGGCGCAATGACCGGCATTCGGAATGACTACATAACCTGCACAGTTGGGCTCGCGCTTGCTCCATGGCTCCGCTTGCTTCTTGATGGCGCCGGCGTTGTCATGGTCTCCCCGCACCAGCAGGAACGGCACAGGAATGCGGTAATTTGGATCGTCCCGGAGAATGCCGGTGACTTCGGTCAGAATCGTGACGATCTCGTCCTTGGGAATCATGCGCATGGCCTCGGCAACATACTTGCGCGCGGCCGGAGTCATGGCGGAGGCTTTGGCGCTGTCCTTGATCATTTGTTCGAAAGGATACAGCTTGAGCAGGCCAGGCGTCAGTTTTAGTGCCGCCTTTTCAAGTGGGCTGAGTGAAGCGGTATTGCAGGCGCAGTCGATGAGAAGCAGGGCGCGTGTGCGTTCGGGGTGGCGCCGCACAAACTCCTGCGCCACATTCCCGCCCATGCTCTGTCCGCCGATGACCGCTCGCTGGCACCCGACGGCATCGAGCACTGCCGTCAGGTCGTCGATCACGCGGGTCATAGTGAACGGCGCAGTATTTGGGCGCGAGAGGCCGTGCGCGCGCACATCCCATGTCAACACCCGAAAGCCGCCCGCCAGCGCGGGCAACTGTGCGTCGAACATCCCATGGTCAGCGCCGGCGCCGTGCGTAAGCACAATTAGCGGGCGCGCGGCATCGCCCGTCAACCAATAGCGTATCTCGCAACCGTCACGTTGAAGGACAGCCGCAGCATTCATGGCTGGATGTGGGGGGTATAGGCCGGCCGCTTGTAAGTCTCTGTCACATCCAAGAATTCGCGGCGGCGAGCGATGTGCGCTTCGACCATTTCGCGCACCTTGGGGCTCAGCGAAGCCACAAACTCGGGCGTCAGCTTGGCCAGGTTGTAGCCGTAAAAATGGAATGTGGGCGGGTGCAGCGCGCTGTGATAGCCGATGTGCAGCGTGCGGCGCGGCGTCTGCACCGGGTTGCCATAGCCGCGATGGATCAGGTTGTTGTTGTAGAGCGCCGCCTGGCCTGGCTTTAGGAGCAGTTCCACGCCGTTGGGCATAGTCGCTTCGACCGGCGACATGTGCTTGGTTCCGCCAAAGGCGGCCCATTCGGCCGGGGTGTTTTTTCGGTTGTGGCTGCCTTTGACCGCCCAGAAGCAACGGTCTTCATACAGCGCCAGATTCAGCTGCACGTTATTGTGCGGCCAATCGTCGGAGAACATGCCTTCGTCAATCTGATCTTGCGGCACTTGCAGCACATCGCGATGCCAGCCCTGGGTGTAGATCGTGCCCGGGTCGGCGCATAACACGCTGGCGTTGTCGAAGACCAGTTTGGGCCCGAGAATCTGTTCGACGGCGTCAAGCAGCACCGGGTGATGGATTGCGGTGTGCAGGCCGTGCGCTTCGAACTCCGGCAGCAAAAAGGTGATGTAGAAAAACTTCTGACGGTTGGCGTATGCCGGGCGTGCCATCAGTTCGTCGGCGGCGGCGCGGTAGGCGGCCAGTTCGTTGGAATTGAGTACGTCGAGGACGACGTAGCCGTCGCGTTTGTATTGGGCGAGGTCGATTTTCATGCGGACCAAATTCTCGCATGAATCGGTAGAGCGGTAGGCCGGTGGGACGGTGAGCGGTATGCAGTTCACCGCTCCACCAACTCACCGCTCTGCTGCCTCCCGTTACACCGTCCCACCGCTCACTCGTGTTCGATGATGGGCCGCAGCTCAAGCGAGCCGTAGCGGGCGGCGGGGCACAGTTTGGCGACTTCGATCGCCTCGTTCAGGTCGGCGCATTCGAGTATGAAATAGCCGCCCAGCTGTTCCTTGGTTTCGGCGAACGGGCCGTCGGTGATGCTGAGAGCGCCGTCGCGCTCGCGCAGGGTGGTCGCGGTCCAGGTTGGGCCGAGTTCATCGCCGCCGCGGTTAAATCCGCGCTGGCGCAGCTCGGCGCTGAAGGCGAAGTATTCCTTAAGAACACGATCGTTTTCCGCTTCACTGCGTTGGCTGCTGGCGCTTTCGTTCTCATAAATCAACAACATGTATTTCATAGGACTCCTTTGAGTGCTTGTTTAGTAGACGAACGAGATAGCCCATTTTCGACATTCGCATAGGCATAAATGGGGTGACAAGGGTTTTTGCATGGACTCGACTAATAAACGGATGCATTTGGCCATTGACCCCTAACGGCGGAGGCAGTTTTGGCAAATCCAGCACAGGGCAATTCGGCGAGAATAAAACTTTACCTGTCGAAATCGGCCTTGGTCGCTCGTCTACCTGAAAGACGGCTCATTCAAGACGTCCAAACTCACCCGCATGAGGCAAATCAAATGAAATACATGGTTTTGATCTATTCAGAGACGCAAACGACCGAACCCGATCCCGAGCAAATGAAGCAGGTGATGGCCGAATACTGGGCCTATGGCGCAGAGCTGGACAAGCGCAAGGCGCAAGTCACCAACGAAGCACTGCAGGGCCCGGAAACCACCACCACTGTGCGAGTGCGCAATGGCAAGCCCAAGTTCACCGATGGCCCGTTTGTCGAAAGCAAAGAGCAGATCGGTGGCTTCTACCTGATCGAAGCCAAAGACAAAGATGAAGCCCTGGAACTTGCCGCGATGTGCCCTGGCGCCAAATATGGCGCGGTTGAAGTGCGGCCGGTGATCGACTGGTCACAGATGGGGTAGGCGGCTGTGCACGAGCGTATTGAGCGCGTCTTTCGCGAAGAATTCGGGCGGGCGCTGGCCGCGCTGATCACTTTTTGCCGCGACTTTGAACTGGCAGAAGACGCGCTTCAAGACGCGCTCGCGCTGGCGATGGAGCGCTGGCCTATCGACGGTGTTCCGAGCGAACCCACCGCCTGGCTGCTGACCACGGCCAAGCGCAAGATCATCGATCGCATCAGGCGTGATCGCGTCTATGCGCGCAAACTGGACATGCTCGGACACGACGGGCTGCATGAGGGCGATTGGGACGACGAAGCCATGGATGATGCATCTGTGCCGGACGAGCGCTTGAAGCTCATTTTCACATGCTGTCATCCGGCCATCGCCGTCGATGCGCAGGTGGCGCTGACGCTGCGCACACTGGTCGGCTTGAGCACGGAGGACATCGCCCGGGCGTTTCTGACGCCGACGCCGGCCATGGCGCAGCGGCTGGTGCGCGCCCAGCGCAAGATCAGCACCGCCGGCATTCCGTATGAGGTGCCGGCGCCGCAGCGCATGGGCGAGCGCATGCAAGCGGTGCTGGCCGTGCTGTATCTGATCTTTAACGAAGGCTATGACGCGGCGCGCGGCGAATCTTTGATCCGGCACGAGTTGTGCGCCGAAGCCATTCGTCTGACGCTTGTGCTGCTGCGGCTGATCGACGGCGACAAGGGCGATTCGGCGCCGGCGTTGCGCGCCTGGCAGTCGGAAGTGCTGGGCTTGCTGGCACTGATGTTGTTGCATCACTCGCGCAGCGCTGCGCGGCTGGGCCGCAATGGAGAGTTGATGCTTTTGGAAGAGCAAGACCGCGCGCTGTGGAATCGCGGCTTGATCGACGAAGGACTTCGCGCGCTCGATACAGCCATCGCGTTGCGGCAGCCCGGTCCCTATCAGTTGCAGGCTGCCATCGCCGCGTTGCACGCCTCGGCGCCCGGCCCCGGGCAGACTGATTGGACACAGATTGCCGCGCTGTATGCCGAACTGGCTCGCCGCATGCCGTCGCCGGTGATTGAGCTCAATCGCGCCGTTGCAATCGCGATGGCCGACGGCCCAAGTGCCGGCCTTGCGCATCTGGCAAGCGCGCGGTTGCCGGCGGTCCTCGATGAATTCCACTTGTATCACGCGGTGCGCGCCGACTTTTTGCGCAGGACGGGCGACCGCCTCGGCGCAGCCGCCGCTTATTCACGCGCTCTGGACTTGTGCGGCAATGCTCCCGAACGGGCGTTTCTTGAGAGACGCTTGCAGGAGATGACGACATGATTACGACACAACACCTGAAGAACCATTTTGAGTTGAACACCGGCCTGATACGGCGCGCGCTGGATGACCTGACGCAGGACGACACGCTGGTGCAGGCGCCCTATTCGGTCAATTCCATCAATTGGACTATGGGCCACATCTTGCAAGGTCGCGAGCGCGTGCTGCAACTGCTGGGTGCGCCACCACAACTGACGTCCAATGAAGCCGCGCGACATCAGAACGGATCGCAGCCAATCGGCGCTGAATCGGAAGCGCTGGGCTTGGACCGCGCATTGAGCGTGCTTGAGAGAGGGCTGGCGGAAATTGTCCAGCGGCTTGAGTCGCTCAGCGATGACGATGCAGCGCGTCCGCTTGACCTCTTCGGCAACGGCAAGCCCGATTCGTTATTGGGCTGGGTGTTCTTTTTCTACTTTCACGACACTTATCACACCGGCGAACTGGCGGTGCTGCGTCAGTTGTGCGGCAAACCGGCCAAGATCGCGTAGCCGGGAGCTCGCGTAGAATCCGCGCACGATGCAACCCAACCGACGCAGCACGCTGGCCCGGCGCATCCTGTCGCGGGAGAACGCCCGGGCGATCTTTGTGTGCCTGATGCTGATTGCGCTCGCCGTGCTCACCGCCGACGCCGCGCCAGCCTGGATTTATCAGGGGTTCTAGGCGCGCATGTTGACGACGCTGCGCAATTGGGCGGTTTTCACTGCGAGCGTGCTTGCGCTGTTCTGGCTGCAGCCCGCCGCAGCGATTCGCTTCTTCGACTTCTGGCTGCCGGTGGGCACGCTGGCGCTGATTGCCATCGTCTGGTCGGCGACGCAGCCGCAGTTTGACAAGCGCGATTTGCTGATCGACGCGGGCGCACTGTGTGTGTTGATACTGGCTGTGGCCAGTTTGCGTTTCGTTGAAGCGCTGAGCACGGCGCTGACGCGCACGCGCCCGCCAGAACTCATGGCTGTGGTGCTTGCAGTGCTCACAATTGCATCAGTGGGTGCGCTGGCTGGGCGAGCGCGCAGCCGGCCTGCGACATGGGCTGCGCTGATCGGCATGTTTCTGCTCATGCTGGTCGTCGTAAAGACCGACGCGCTTGCCGCCGCCGCCAGCGCGGCTTTTCGCGCGCTGCAAGGGCAGGGCATCGCCCAGGCATCTGCGCTGGATTGGCGCTGGCTGGGGTTTTCATACGTGGCGTTTCGCATGATCGGATCGTTGCGCGAGCGCATGAACAACAAGCTGCCGGCCATGCGCTTGCGCGAGTTTGTGTCGTATGCGGTATTTGCGCCGGCGCTGTCGGCCGGGCCGATCGACCGGGCAGACCGTTTTCTAAACGACTTGCGAACGCCGTATGCGCCGGGGCGTGATCTGCTGGCCGAGAGCGTCTTGCGCGTGTTGACCGGGGCGTTCAAAAAGTATGCGCTGGCCGACACGCTGGCTTTGATCGCGCTCAACGATGCCAATGCGCCGGCGCTGCGGCCGGGCTGGGCGTGGCTGCCGTTGTATGCCTATGCGTTGCGCATCTACTTCGATTTCAGCGGCTACACCGACATCGCGCTGGGCATTGCGCGCGCGCTCGGCGTCAAGCTGCCGGAGAACTTCAACGCGCCGTATCTCAAGCCCAATCTCACGCAGTTTTGGAACAGCTGGCATATGTCGCTGGCGCAATGGTTTCGGGCTTATTGGTTCAACCCGCTCACACGCGCGTTGCGTATTCGCAAGTGGGAGCAGGCGCCGATCGTGTTGACCGGTCAGGTCAGCACCATGCTGCTGATCGGGCTGTGGCACGGCGTTACACCGAACTTCCTCATTTGGGGCGTTTGGCATGCGCTGGGCTTGTTCGCCCACAACCGCTGGGCCGATTTCGCCAAAACCCGGCTGGCGTGGGTTGGCGAGCGGCCGCGTCTCCAGCGCGCAGTGAATGTCGCCGGCGCGCTGCTGACTTTTCACTTTGTGGCGCTGGGGTGGGTGTGGTTTGCGCTGAGCACGCCGGCGGCGTCGCTTCAGCTGCTGGCCCGGCTTTTTTGGCGGTGACATGATGACGACGCGCGTGCTGATCAAAGCCATTGCCCTCTTTCTGATCGCAACGATGGCATTTGCCTTGGTCGATCCGATGCCGCAGCTGTCGCGCCTGTCGATATACAACTCGCTCGTGCCCGGCCGGCAGCGCCTGCCCTGGGGCGAGCGGCAGAATCTGGCCTACAACCTGTCGATCACCAATCTGGATGCCATGTTTGCTTCGCACGAGATCGCGCAGCCCAAAACGGCGGATGAGTTTCGCGTCGTGCTGATTGGCGATTCATCGACCTGGGGCTTTTTGCTCAAACCGGAAGACACGCTGGCGGGCAGGCTCAACGCTGCGCAACTACGCCGCGCCGGCAAACGCGTGCGCGTCTACAACCTGGGTTATCCGGATTTCTCCCTGACAAAGGATGCGCTGTTGCTGCGCCGCGCGCTGCGCTATCAGCCCGACCTGATCGTGTGGCTGGTAACGCTGCGCTCGTTTCCGAATGACGCGCAGGCGCATGCGCTTGTTGCGGCCAACTGCGACGAAGCGTTGCACCAAGCCTGCAGCAAATATGGTGATCCGCCATCACTGGGGCGTTGGCGCATGCTTCTTCAACATCGACGCGAGCTGGCCGATTTGATCCGGCTGCAGCTTTATGGCGTGATGTGGGCGGCCAGCGGCATCGATCAGCACTCCCCGACCGATTACCAGCCGGTGCAACGCGATCTGGAGCGCGACGAATCGTTTCGCGAGTTCAAGCCGCCGACGCTGCCGCGCGAGGCGCTGGCGTTCTCGTTGCTGACTGGCGTTGCGAGCGAGATGAGTGCCGTGCCACTGATCGTGGTCAACGAGCCGATGCTGATCAGCGCCGGCGCCAACAGCGATGTGCGCTACAATTTTTTTTATCCGCGCTGGGCTTACGATCAGTATCGTGTGCAGCTGCGCGAAAGCATGAGCCAGGCGGCGGGTGTGCGTTATCTTGATCTGTGGGATCGCGTGACGCAGTCGGAGTTCACCAACAGCGCGGTGCATTTGACGCCGGCTGGGACGCAGATGCTGGCCGACGCGCTGACACCTGAGCTATTGCGCTAAAGCTGCCGCAAGTGCGGTATCGACTTCGGCAAACTGGGCCGGGCGTCCGGCGGCGTTGAGCGCTGTGCCGGTCACCCGCGCGCGTGCGACAGGCGTGTCTGCCGGCGTCTTGAAAATGTCCTGGACAAACGCAAAGCGCAGCCGCGACACACGCTCGATGGCCGAGCGCACGGCAAACGCGTCGCCGCTGCGCAGCGGTGACAGATAGTCGATTTCGATGCGCGTGACCACCAGATTAATCCCGCGCCGGCTGAGATCGGCAAACTCAAGCCCCAGCTCTTTTAGCAGCGCGTGGCGGGCATGTTCGAGATAGTGCAGATAGTTGGCGTTGTTGACCACGCCTTGCATATCGCACTCATAGTCGCGCACATCGAAGGCGCATGTGTGTGAGGCCCCAAGCATGCCTGGAGGATACCTGACTCGGTGGCAAGGCATAATGCCGCCATGACCGAAACGCAGGCCAAATTGGCCAGATTCATCGCCGAAAAGATCATGAAGCAACCCAAGCGCGAGCTGAAACCGGATCAGGCGCTCATTTCGAGCGGGCTGATCGATTCTTTCAGCCTGGTCGACGTCGGGCTGTTTATCGAGGACGAATTTGGTGTGCGCATTGACGACAGCGACTTGACGGTGGAACTGATGGATACGCTGGTGCTGATGGCGGGGGCGGTTGAGGCCCGGAGAAAACTTTAAGAGTTTTCATCTCTTAAAGACATGTCCAGCCTGCTCACCTTCGCCGCCGTCCTGGAAGGGCACTACCGCATTCGCCGAGAGCGCACGGCGATCACGCTGCTGCAGTCCAAGCAATCCGACCTATCTCTGAGTTACGGCCGTTTGATCGACGGTGCAGCCGGCTTTGCCGCGCAGCTGGCCCAGGCCGGTGTGCAACAGGGGCAGGTGGTCGTCATCATCCTGCCACATGGCGAACTCTTGATCGACGCGTTCTGGGGCGCGTCACTGCACGGCGCTATCCCCAGCATCCTGCCGCCGCTGACCGAAAAACTTTCTCCCGAAAAATACCGCCGCGATCTGGCCGCGTTGATCGGGGTCACACATCCCGGCGCGATCGTGACCGATCCGGCGTTTGCCGATGAAGCGTATCAAGCGGTGCAGCACAGCGGCCGCGCCGTTGCAGTGATCGCGCTGCGGCAGCCGGCCTACGCGCCTCCCGATTTCACCACGCTGGCCGGCGCACACGGGCGCGTCGACGACATTGCGCTTTTGCAGCACTCGTCCGGCACCACGGGTTTGCAGAAAGGCGTGGCGCTGTCGCATCGCGCGGTTATTAATCAGTTGCAAGCCTATGCGCCGGCCATCGAACTCTCGCCCGATGATGTGATCGTCAGCTGGCTGCCTCTCTATCATGACATGGGCTTGATCGCGTCGTTTGTCATGCCCGTGTTGCGGCGTGTGCCGGTGGTGATGATGTCGCCATTCGACTGGGTGCGCGCACCGGCTCGTTTGCTGCAGGCGATCAGCACGCACAAGGGCACGCTGTGCTGGCAGCCCAACTTCGCCTACAACTTCTGCGCCACGCGCGCGCGTGAGCGCGATCTGGCCGCGT
>JANMNW010000259.1:0-4438 GCA_031368515.1 Chloroflexota bacterium | reverse complement strand
CCCCGCGGCTCCTCTCTCTCCTGCCCGATCAAGCACCGGTTGTTCATTTCCCGGTCGAAACTGGCAACTGCCTATCTGGACGCCGGCGTATAGCCCACGTTGCTCGGCATCTTTGCCGGGCTCGGGGTGCCGGGGACGTAGCTCTCATCGCCGAAGTAGCCGTGCACACCCATCTCCGGGATGTCCAGGCCGCGCACTTCGACATCGGCCGAGACGCGCAGCAGCTTTACCGTATCTATGAGCTTCCAAAACACGAACGACAAACCTGTTCCAACCACCGCAATGGCCGCTGCCTCAATGCCCTGCGCAGCCAGCTGGCCGAAGCCGCCGCCGTAGAACAGCCCCGTCACAGTGCTCTGCATGCCGTTCCAGCCGGCAGTGGCTTCAAGGCCGTTGGCAAACAGGCCAACCGACAGCACACCCCACATGCCACACACAAAGTGCACTGGCACCGCGCCAACCGGATCGTCGATCTTGGCCTTCTCAAGCCACACGGTTGCCAGACACACCAGAACGCCGGCGACAGTGCCGATGATGGCCGCGTCAAAGCTGTTGATAAATGCGCAGGGCGCTGTGACTGCAACCAGTCCGGCCAACATGCCGTTCACCGACATGCCTGGATCGGGCTTCTTGCCACCGTGAATAAACCACATGTAGCACATCGCCACTACGCCTCCGAGTGCGCCGGCGACTAGCGTGTTGGCTGCGGCATTTGCGGCTAACTGCCCAAAACCGCCGGTAAACCCGAGCGATGAACCAGGGTTGAAGCCAAACCAGCCGAAGAACAGGATGATTGTGCCCAAGATGCCGAATGGCAGATTGTGCGCAGGTATCACGTTTGGGCTGCCGTCTTTGTTGAAGCGGCCAATGCGCGGACCGATCACGATCGCACCTGCAAGCGCAACCGCGCCACCGATCATGTGCACCGGGCCGGAACCGGCGAAGTCAACGGCGCCATTGCCGAGCCCTGCGAGTCGGCCCAGGTTCTGCAGCCAGCCGCCGCCCCAGACCCATCCAGCCAAAAGCGGATAGATGAACATGCTGACCCAAAGCGCACCAAGCACAAACCCGCTCCACTTGATGCGTTCGGCCATCGAACCGGTCGGAATGGTCGCGGCCGTGTCCATAAAGCACATCTGAAACACAAAGAAGGCGAGGATGCCCGTGTTCACACCGACGCCGGTCAACATGAATCCGCTGCCACCGAGGATGCCTGCATTGCCGATGGCGATCAATGGCGAAGCCAGCGCACCGGTCCAATCGCCCAGCGTTATGGGCGAGTGCGCCCAAGGGCCAGCGACAGCGCCAGCGACTGCTGATTCACCCCAGGCGTGGTTCACACCACCGAATTGAAAGGCGAAGCCCGTCAGCCAGTAGCCTAAGGCGCCAATAGCAAACACAAGCATGTTCATGGCCATTGTGTGCGCCGCGTTTTTGGCGCGCGTAAAGCCCACCTCAACCAGCGCGAATCCGGCCTGCATAAAGAACACCAGAAAGCCGCAAACCAGCATCCACATGATGTTGACTGCCAGCTTGGTTTCGTTGGCAGTAGCAGCAACCGAGTCCAGGCTGGGCGGTTCAGTGGTCTGACCCAGCACCTTCGACGCAAATGCAAAGAACACTGCCAACGACAGCACAGTGCCCGTCAGCCTCACGGCGAACCGAAAAAAATTGCGTTTGTACATGAATAGATTACCTCTCTGCTTTACATGCGCGACAACGGGGTCGGTGTTGAAACTTGGCTCACGCGGGAATTGAATAAGCAATTGCGCGAGCGACAACAAAAGCGAAATGGACAGACCCGCCCGTCGTGGGGATGGCGGCACTGCATCGAGGCATGCGCTTGGCCGAAAACGAAAAACGCCCTCGTAACTTGCGTTACGAGAGCGTCTTGGTTCTCGAATGGTGTTAGTGTATGGACGACGCCCGGTTTGTCAAGGCATACGCGCCTTTTTGTGCAGTTCTGTCAAGTTGTTGACAAGTCATACAACGCGCCATACTTTCCACGCAAATAGGCCAGATACGGCCCGGTGTTCAGCTCGCCGCCGGTAACGCGCTGTATGAGCTGCGAAGTGGTGTACTTCTCGCCGTGCCGATAGATGTTCTTCACCAGCCACTTGTTCAGCGTGCTGAACCGTCCGGCCCGAATCTGCTCGGGTATCTCCGGATGCGCCCGCGTCGCCGCTTCATAGAACATTCCGCTCATGATGTTGCCCAGCGCATAGCCTTGAAAGCCGCCGCCCACGATACCGCCATACCAGTGCACATCCTGAAGCACGCCGTCTTTGTCATCCTGCGGCTCAATGCCAAGGTCGCTTTTGTAGCGCGCGCGCCAGACATCCGGCAAATCCTTGACACTCAGCGATCCTTCGAGCAGTTGCATCTCGAGATCAAAACGCAAAATCACATGCAGGTTGTAGGTGACTTCGTCGGCGTCGACGCGAATCAACGATCGCTGCACTTTGTTGATGGCACGGTAGAACTGGTCGAGCGTCACATCCTTGAGCTGCTTGCCGAACTTGCGCTGCAGCTTCGGATAGTAGTATTCCCAAAAGCCGCGGCTGCGGCCGACCAGGTTTTCCCACAGCCTCGACTGGCTTTCATGCACGCCCGCGCTGGCGCCCCCGGCGAGCGGCGTGGCCTCGTACTTTGGATCGACGCCTTGCTCATACATGGCGTGACCGGTCTCGTGAATCGTGCTGAAGAAGCCGTCGCCCAGGTTGTTTTCGTCGAAGCGCGTGGTGATGCGCACGTCGCCGATCGAAAATGTGGTGCAGAAGGGGTGATGGGTTTTGTCCTGGCGGCCGCGTTCGATGTCATAGCCGATGCGCTTGGCCACCGACATGCCGAAATCCCATTGCTTCTGCTCGGGATATTTGCGACGCAACATCGAATCGTCGGCGGGCGTTTGCGCTGTGATGGCCTGCACCATTGGCACCAGCTTCTTGCGCAGGTCGGCAAATATGGCGCTGACGGTCGAAACCTTCATGCCGTAATCGCTCATGTCGATGAGCGGATTCATGATGTGCTCGTATGGCGCGAAGCACTCAGCCAGCTTGCGTGAAAGATCGACCGTCTTTTCCAGGCCTTCGCGCACCATGCCAAAGTCGTTGGCCGGCCGCGCCTTTGCCCAGGCATCGTAGGTCACCGCAAGATGCGAGTTCAGCTCGCCGACCAGCGCCACCGGGACTTTGACGTTGCGGTCATACGCGCGACGGGCGTTGCGAATGATGGAGGCATCGTCGTTGTCGGCCGACATTTTCTCAGCCCACGGCTGCAGCGCGTCAAGCAGCCGGCCAATTTCCGAATCGGTCGCGCGTTCATGCGCCACCCGGCCCAGCGTGGCCAGTTGGCGACCTCGCGCAGCCGATCCGCCGGGCGGCATGTAGGTGGACTGATCCCAGCCCAACACCGCGGCCGCTTTGTACAGGTCATCCACTTCCTGCAGGCGCGCTTTCAGCTGGACCAGCAGTTCTTTCTCGTTCATAAAGTTAATCCCCCGGCATTGGCAAGGTCACAGTCAAGACAATAAGGCCGTGGCGTGCGGGAACGTCCCGTAATTCAAGCCAGGTGTCTCAATTTCGAGCCAGCGGCCCGGCTAAAGCATTTTCTCGCGGCGCTGCACCAGCTGAATGATCAAACCAAACGGATCGCGCAAGAACAGCAGTTTGTCGCCTGCGGGCGTCAGCGCGACATCGCCGCTGGCTTTGGCGCCGGCGGCGGCAAGCGTGGCTCGCACGGCCTCCATGTCATCGACATGAAAAGCGACGTGGTGGGTTACATCGTGCATGGGAGCCGGGTCGAACATCGGCACATCCGCGCGGTTGTAAAACTCGAACATCATGTTGCGGCCGGCATCGGCGACAAACGTCATGTTGGGCGCCTCGGCCTGCTGGCGCATCATCACAAATCCGAGATGATCGCAATACCACTTGGCGGCCGCCCGCGCATCCAAAACGTTAAAAGCGACATGTTCAAATCTAACCATGCCGCGAGTATACGAGATGCGTATACTCTTTGTAGCACAGGCAACGGCAAGCGATGTATCGCTTAGAGTTCATCCATAGGTTAATGAGTGCTGCGTGTTGAACGGAATGCCGGAACCGAAGCGACGCAAGACACAGGGAAGATCAAGTCAGGCAAGGGGGCGCATGAGCACTACACCCGACGACGCTGTCGCCGAACAAATCACACAGGATCTGGTCGAACAAGGACTCATCCCAGCCGCGCTGGCACGCACCTTTCAGGAGAAATTGCTGGCCGGCGATCTCAAGGCCGATGACTGGCTGGCATTCGCTCAAGTGGCGGGTCAAGATCAATCCTAATGGCCCGACGCATCGAATCCCTCTCCGTGCGCGGCTTTCGCGGCGCCTCAAAACCGGTCGAAATTTCGTTCGATCCCGCCTCGCCCATCACGCTCATTTTTGGCGAGAACGGC
>JANMNW010000202.1:0-6371 GCA_031368515.1 Chloroflexota bacterium | reverse complement strand
CCAGGCGATGGGCTGTGACAGGAGCGCCAACGCCGATTCCGACACAGCCGAAGTCGCATCAGCGCTTGCGCAAGCGCCGCTGTGGTTCGAGGCGTGGGAGCAAGCGCTGAGCCGCTTTCGCGCAGACTCGGAGTTGAGCATGCTCAACCGCTTTGCCGGCCACTGGTTTGCGCCGGGCGAAACGCTCTGGGACGTGCTGCAGCACGCGCTGCGCGCTGCGCATCTCACTCAGGGCTTGGCGTCACCCACATTGCTCGCGCAATTGGAATCCGCAGGCTATGACCGTTCTTTTGACACGCTGACTGAACAGCGCGGCGCTCGCGCGGCAAGCGCGCCCGCGGCCGTGCACGACTGGCGGCAGATCGAATTCGATGCCGCAGCCCATGCGCTGCGCATCCCGGCGGGGATGCGGCTTGATCTGGGCGGCATCGCCAAAGGCTGGGCGGCTGAACAAGCGGCGCGTCTGCTGGAGGAACATGGCGCGATCATGGTCAACGCGGGCGGCGACATCGCCGCGCGCGGCATTCGCGGCAACGGCGAGCCGTGGCCAGTCGGCGTAACCGATCCACGCCCGGGAAACTCGCAAGACACCGTGGCGCGTCTGGACGTGTTGATGGTGACGGATTGCGGCGTTGCGACCTCGGGCACCGACTTTCGGCGCTGGCAACAGGACGGGCAACCTCGCCATCACATCATCGATCCGCGCAGCGGGCTGCCGGCCGACACCGATGTGCTTGCGGCCACCGTCATCGCGCCAACCACCATCGACGCCGAAGCCGCCGCCAAAGCCGCGCTCATCCTCGGCAGCACAGACGGCCTGGCCTGGATCGAAGCGCGCCCGCACTTCGCCGCGCTGCTTGTGTGCAACAGCGGCGCCATCGTGCGCAGCAGCCGCTACCCATCGTTCACCTGGAATGCCTATTGGCAAAGGACCCATCATGATCACCGGACAACCGTTTTCGCATAATCCGAAAAGGGATGCTCTTGCGCCCTCCAACGCCGCCGCAATGGTGAGGGGCACGGCTGCACCCCACAAAGCCATTGCGCCTGGAGCTGCTTTTGGCGCGGCATCAGCACGCGCCGCACATCGGCCGGACGGGCCATCGCCTGACGAGATGCAGCCGGCGATGTCGGCTGGCGCGCTCATTGGCATGCTGCTTGCGGTGATCGCCGGCGCGTTAGGCGCAGCGGTCGTGATGCCCGCGCTTCTGCCCGGATTGACGCACTCGCTGCTCGACGCCGAGCCCAAAGCCTATTGGTACTTGTCGCGATCCAGCGCGTTTGTCTCATATGGCTTGATGTGGATGTCGATGGTGCTGGGGCTGTTGATGACCAACAAGCTCGCGCGCATGTGGCCCGGCGGCCCAACTGCATTTGACCTGCATCAATACTGCAGCGTGCTCGGGCTGGCATTTGCGCTGTTTCACGCGCTGATCTTGATGGGCGATGCCTATATCGCATACACCCTTGCGCAAATTTTGACGCCATTCGCCAGCGTGGACTACAAGCCGCTGTGGGTTGGATTGGGCCAGATCGGGTTCTACGTGATGGCCATCGTCGGGTTCAGCTTCTATGCCCGGCGCGTTATCACGCAAAAAGGCTGGCGCTTGATTCACTTTCTGAGCTTCGCGCTCTTTGTGCTGGCATTGCTGCATGGGCTGCAGAGCGGCACCGACGCCGCCACACCCTGGGCCCTGACGGTCTATTGGGTCAGTGGCGTGAGTGTTCTGTTCCTCACGGTCTACCGCATCCTTGCGAAAGTTGCCCCGATTGCCAATGAATAGCCGAAACAGCGCAACTAGAACTCATCCTGAAAATGTGGACCCCGCCTTTTTCGCCAACGTTTCAGGTGTGCAAGCAAGGTGGAGTCCACATTTTAAGATGAGTTCTAGAGCTGGAGTTACATCTTTAGTCGCAGGAGGTTTCCAACCAAAAGTCAATCTTTAAGCAAGTGATTAATGCAAGATGCTCATGCGCATATCTGCGGTGCGATATCGCGCCGTTGATTGCCAGTACCGGTCGCACTCGAATGAGGGATTGTGAGCAAGGATTTCAAAGTAAATGTGCCGCGTTGCCGCGCCTCCGCGCGCTTACCGGCAAATGGAGACCCGGAGTCATTATGAAATTAGCGAAAATTGCAGTACTCAGTTCGACAACGCTTTTTGGCCTGGCGGCGGCGACGTTGCTGGCCGTGGCGTTGCAGTCGCAGGCGGCGGCCCCTGCCATTGGGCCCGCCCACGATGGCGGCGGCGATAGCGACGGGCTTTCCGCCCGCGGCATCGTGACACAAATCCCGTCCGGCACGGTCTATGGCTTGTGGACCATCGGGGGAAATCAGTATGAGTCCATCACCGGCACAACCGAAGTTCGCCCTGATGAACGCCCGCTCGGGCTGAATCGTTGCGCCGAAGTCACTTACCGCACGGAGGGCGAGCGCCGCATCGCGCTGCGCATTCGCGGCGATGACGAATGCGGCCGCGGCGACGGCGAGGATCACGGTCTGGTTGAAAGCAAAGGCGTGATCGAAAGCTTTCCGTCCGATCTTATCGGCGAATGGCGCGTCAGCGGCATTTCATACACCGCGGTCGTGAGCACCTATTTTGCGCAGCGCGACCGGCCCTTCCGAGTGGGAACGTGCGTGGAAATCAAGCACCCCATCAGCTCCACCGTGGCCATCGCGATCAAGTCCGATGACGATTGCGACGACGAGCACGACGGCCTGGCGCACGCCAAAGGCACGCTGCAGAGCTTCCCGCCCGAACTCACTGGCACATGGACGGTCAACAGCGTGACCTATCAGGTGCTTTCGTCAACGTTGCTGAACCGCAGCCACGGCGAATTCTTTGTCGGCGCCTGCGTCGAAGTGCATTACAGCATCAGCGACACCGAGCGCACCGCGGTGCGCGTCGCCACCGAGGATCTCGACGATTGCGGCGACAAGCGCCCCATCACGCCGACGCTCGAAGCGCGCGGCCTGATCAGCAGCACGCCGGTGTCCGGCACACTGTTCGGCACGTGGACGATTGGCGGCCAGGATTATCAAGCCATCTCCGGCACCACGCGCTTCAAGTTTGAGCATGGCATACCGGAAGTCGGCGACTGCGCCAAAGTCCGCTACATGATGTCGGACACGCTGCGCATCGCGACGCGCATCGAGAGTGAAGAGCGCCACGATTGCCGGCGCGAACGCGAAGAGAGCAAGTTCTACGGCGCCATCAAGTCGCTGCCTGCAACCCCCAACCTCGTCGGCCCCTGGGTGATCGGCAACCACACGGTCACCGTGACGTCGGCCACGGTGCAATCCGGCGGCCCGTTCAACGTGGGCATGCTGGTGGAAGTCAAATTCACACGCAGCCTCACAGGCGAACTGATCGCCATCAAGATCGAGGGCAAGGGCAACAGCGGTTCGCGCCGCCGCGAAGGCCGCATGATCGGCATCCTGCAGGATCGGCCCATTTCGCCGACCGTGATTGGCAGCTGGGTCGTGAACAGCACCACCTTCTCGGTGACGGCCAGCACGCGCCTGACCGGTTCGCTTGAGATCGGCAACTGCGTCATGGTGCGCTACAGCACGGAAGCGGGGCAGCGCATCGCGCGCAAGATCCGGGGCAGCGAATCGACAGTCTGCGCGCCCGCCGGCTCGGTCATCAGCAAGACCTATGGTTTTGTGGATTCGATGCCTGCATCGGGTTTTGTCGGAACATGGGTCATCGGCGGCACGCCGTATGAGATGAGCGCATCGACCGAGTTCAAGGAAGAGCACGGCGCGTTTGCACCCGGCGCATTTGTCAAGGTTGAATTCCGCGTCGTCAACGGCTTGAATGTGGCGCGCGAAGTGGAATCTGAAGTGCCTCCGCAGGGCGGCGATACCGAAGTGACGGGCGTGGTCGCCACCAGCCCGCGCGCGGCATCGGCCGATGCGCCGTCGACGATCACCGTCGGCGGCCAGACCTTTGTGATCAGCGAAGCGACCTTGATCGTCGACGATCTGGGCGCGCTGGTCGATGGCGCAAAAGTGTCAGTAAACGCCTACACCAATGCGGCCGGCCAGAAGGTTGCGACGTCGGTGTCGGTGTTTGGCAGCAACACGCATCTGCCGTTGATTCGCCGATCGTAGAAAGGTCAAGACCTTTCAGGTCTTGACCTTTCCGACGGGGCCGCGCATGCGCGGCCCCGTTTTTTTGTACGGCGCATAGCGAGGAGGGACAAGAGCGCAAGGCCGGCGCCGCTGCTATCATCTCCGCCGACGGCGCTCGTCGCCGCGAGGTCGATATGCCGGACGACAACACATTCAATCAACAGACCGCGCGCCGCCTGGCCACCGGGGACTGCGCAGTCGAACTGCGCGACGGCGCGTTACGCCGGCTGACGTTCGACGGCCTTGAAATCGTCCGACTGATCGACCATCCCATCCGCGACGGCGACTGGCGCACAGTGCCGTTGCTCACCGATTCCGAACAACTGGACACGGCCAGCACCGCTTACGCGCGCAATTTCCACACCGCCGACGGCGCCATCAGCGGCAGCTTGCGCGTGCGCTTGAACACCACGCCCGACGGCGCGCAGTTGGAGGCCGATTTGACCCTTGCTGCACAACGCCCAACGCGTGTCAACCGCGCCGGATTTGTTGTGCTGCATCCACTGAAACACGTCGTCGGCCAGCCAGTGGAGGTCTTGCATTCAGACGGCAACTGGCGCGCCTCGCGTTTTCCCGAGCGCATCTCAGCCAGCCAACCCGTGTTTGACATCGCCGGGCTGCGCCATGTCGTTGGACACGTGAGGGCCGAGATTTTGTTCGCAGGCGAAGTCTTCGAAATGGAGGACCAGCGCAACTGGACCGATGCGTCGTTCAAAACTTACTGCCGGCCGCTCAGCCGGCCGCGGCCCTACGATTTCGCCGTCGGCGAAACGGTTCACCAGCGCATCACCGTAACGCTCAGGCGCAACGCGAGCAAGCACGCGGCGGCGGCGAACACCGGCAGCCCACCCGACAGCGTGATCATGCCAGAAATCGCGTTGGCCCACGAGGAAGCGCTCGGCGGACAGCCGGACAAAACCCGCTTGGCTGCGCTCGGCGTGCAAGGGCTGCTCATTCGCTTGAACGCGGACGATGCGGCACGCTATGAGGCGCTGCGCGCGTTGACGCCAGGCATGCGGCTTACGCTCGAGCTCGTCACCGGCCCGGACCCCGGGCGCGAACTGTCGCGCATCGCCGCAGCCTGCACCGCGGCTGGAGTGACGCCAGCACGCGTCATCGCGCTGCCGCGGACGTATCTGACCAGCTTTCAGCCAGAAGGGCCTTGGCCGGCCGCTCCGCGCCCGATGGACTTGCCACCGCTCGTGCGCGCGGCATTTCCAAAGGCCGCCTGCGGCGGCGGCATGCTGACCAATTTCACCGAGGTCAACCGCTGTCCGCCCGACCCGGCGCTGCTCGACTTTGTCACTTTCGGCACCACCGCCATCGTGCACGCGGCGGACGACGATTCCGTAATCGAATCACTTGAGGCTTTGGGCGATGTGCTCGCGTGCGCGCGCGCCATCGCCGGACCGGCGCCGCTGCGCTTGGGATTGATGTCCATCGGCATGCGCTCGAATCCCTACGGCGCGTCCGTGGCCGAAAACCCGCACGGCGCGCGGCTGCCCATGGCCATGCGAGATCCACGCCAGTCCACATCGTGTGCCGCAGCGTTTGCGGTGGGGGTGGCTGCAGCCGTCGCCCGCGCCGGCGCGGCCAGTTTTGCGCCCGCCATGACCGCCGGGCCGCTTGGGTTGGGAACGGAAGCGAATGACAGCGGCCTGTATCCGCTTTATCACATCACCGCCACGCTGGCCGCGCTGGCTGGCTTGCGCGCAACGATCAGCGGAGAACCGGCGACGGGCTTGGTGATCATCCGCGGCGAAGGCGGGCGCGGCATCGCAGGCGTGGCCGCCACCCTTGGCCCGCGGCCGGCCGTGCTCGATAGCGCGGCGTTGCGCGGCGCGTGCATCCTCACGATCGATGCCGCGGCGGCCACCGATGCAAACTGGGTGGATCAGCCCGGACAGAGCGGCCGTGTCACGCTCGGCCCGTTGCAAGCGGCGATATTGAAACGCTAGCGCCGCGCGAACCAGCTGATCAATACGCCGGAATCGCATCCACCTGTGCAGCGCTTGGGTGGATGCGGTTCCGGCAATTCAAAAACTTGCTCTTCGGAGCACTTGGAGAGAAGGAGACAAGCAATGACCAAGATCGCACTGATGGGCGCAGGCGGCAAAATGGGCGTGCGCCTGGCGACCAACTTGAAGGCCACACGATTCGAAGTGGCGCCAGTCGAGCTGGCCGAAGCGGGCCGCGCCCGGCTGCGCGCGGCAACCGGCTGGGAATGCATCGA
>JANMNW010000199.1:0-1653 GCA_031368515.1 Chloroflexota bacterium | reverse complement strand
CACGCGCCGGCGCCACGAACTCGGCACAGGCATGCGCCACGTGCCGAACTGGCAGCATGGCGCGCGTAGCGAACCCCGCACGTTCAGCCCGACACAATTGCGCGACACGGTCTACAGCTCGTATCCTACGATGCTGCGCGGCTTCATCAAAACGCCGCCGCCGCGCGAAACGGTGTTGCGGCTGGCCGACTACCTGCAATGCGATGCGATGGAACGCGATCACTTGCTGCTGGCGGCCGGCTATGCAACAAAGCCGCTTTATTTTGTGGGCGAGGAACTGGACGCGCGATTGGCCATTGTGCGGCAGTGGGCGCACTCTGTCGCGGCGCCGACCTTTGTCGTCACTCGCGATTGGGACATTCATGACGCCAATGAGGCGGCATTCGCATTCATGGGCGTCACACGCGATTCTCTGGCCGCTTCCGCGACGGATCGCCTCAACTTGATGGATTTGCTGATTGACCCGGCTTCGCCGCTCCATCGGACGATCCAGCTTGACTCGGCAGGCATGGCGGCGGCGCTCAAGCTGGCGGTGTGGACTTTTCGCCACGACAATGCGCAATGCGAAAACGAGGCGTGGCTGCTTCAGCGACTAAAACGTTGGCGAGCGCTTGAGCTGCCGTCGCCGGCAAATTTCTCCGCCGTTTGGGACGATGTGGCGTGCACCGGCGAGGCGTTGGACCTGCCCGCGCGCTTTGCCATCCCGGTGGTCGCCAGCGATGGCCAACGGTTCACCGTGCGGCCTTTCTCGACCATCATGCCCAATTACGCCTATCCCCGAGCGATCAGTTTCTTGCCGGTGACCCTATGAACTGGCCGACTGGTCTTTACGTGGTCAGTTAGCCAGGGTGCTCCGGCAGAACAGGTATAGGCTGACATGTGTGGCCACATCGTAGTCGCCATTTGGAGAACCCCCCATGCGCAGCTTCAAACTTTTCGCGGTGGTCGCTTCGGCGACACTTGTCACGTTGTCAGTATCAGCATGCGCGGCACCGACGGCGACACCCGTGCCGGTCCCAGTCATCAATGTGAAGTTGTCGGAATTCAAGATCGAGATGGACAGATCCAGCGTTCCGGCGGGTCCAGTCAAATTTGTCGTAACAAACACCGGCACCATCACGCACGAAATGCTCATTGAGGAAACCACAGGTGTCGATGAGCCACTGCCGCTGGGAGGCGCTGAGGCCGAGGTCTCTGACTTGGGACCAGGCAAGACGGCGTCGGTTGAGTGGAAACTCGACAAACCGGGAACATATCGAGTGGCCTGCTACATGAAAGACAATGGCATCGATCACATCAAGTCCGGAATGAAAACCGAACTCACCATCACTGCCAAATAGTGATGCTTCGCGCATTCTGGCAGAATGACCATCACCGCACTTGAAAAACAAAAACCGCCCGATCTGGTCAAGATCGGGCGGTGACAACGGAGCAAAAGAATCGCCGCAGCGTCTCTTTAGCGAAGCATCGCGCTGGCCGGTGCGAACTGCGTGCCCTGGGCCAAAACCGAGCTGGCCGGGCGGGCGATTGAAGCCATGCTCAGGGTGCCGATCATCACGGCCACCGCAACCGCGCTCATGAGCGCATACGAGAACGGTGTCAGGCCTTTGGCTTGCGGGCGGCTCAGTGTGGCGATGTATTCGCGGTTGATCG
>JANMNW010000186.1:0-10063 GCA_031368515.1 Chloroflexota bacterium | reverse complement strand
AACGACGTGATGAAAACGCTGACCATTTTCACGGTGTTGTTCAGCCCCATCACGGCCGTAACCGGCTTTTTTGGGATGAATTTTTTCGGCGATTCGATCGTGATTCATTCGCCGCTGCATCCGGTTCTTTTGTTTGTGGCGGTGGTGATACTCATGTCGCTCGTTCCCGCGGCTGTGTTGTTGTATATTCGCAAGCGTGGTTGGTGGTAGCGTTGTCACACGACTGTCTGACGGAGTGGCGGGAGCGTTTTACGCCTTTCGTCACAGCCCCTTCGCGCGCTTCGTGTTTGTGGTGTTGATGCTGGCGGCGGTCGGCTCCGCGGTGTTCTCGCGCCCAAAACAGCTGGAAAACCTCACCGTCACCAATTATTCGTTGCGCGACATTGGCATTGGATCGGCCGGGCAATATGTGCGCGTCAGCGGCATGTATGAGCCGGACGAAGCCTATCAACGCTATTTGCGCCTGACGGCGCTTTACAGCCGCTCATTTGGTAGCCAGTTTGTCGTGCTGGCCGAACCTGGTTCCGGTGTTGTATTGCCGGTGTTGGCTCAAAATTTGCCGGTGCTCGAGCGCAACGCCGCCGCCACGCTGGTGGGCTACATCGAGATCGGCACCGGTGAATTGCCGCCGTTTTACCTGGTTGTGGGCGATCCGCCCAATGTGCGTTTGGCCAATTTGCTGGCGCGCATCGGGCTGGGTGTAATGGCCGGCGGCGCGCTGTTGCTGCTGTTGCTGTTCGCCATTCATCAGCTGAATTACGCGCTGCCGGCGTTGTGGCAGCGTTCGCCGGACGTGGTGGATTCGCCGTCGCTGATGTGGTTTGGCGAGCTGGGCCGGCAATACAGCGATGTGGTGCTGCGCGGCGAAGCGAGCCGCTTTGTGGCCGGCATTCATGAGGTGCGCATCGAGCCGAGCAAGCCGCAGCGCGGCTGGTCGGTGTCTATTCGCCGCTTGCGCAACGCCGAATTGTTTGATCTGGCCACATCGCATGGCCCGGTGCCGGCGGTTCGGTTGAAGTTCGAAGACGAGCGCGGCTTGATTCGGCGCGGCGTGCTTGCCACCGACTCCATCGCCGCGCGCGATGCCATGTTGAACGTGCTCGCGCTGATTCGTAGCTAAGAACCTGTTCCGATAGGTGTGGCCCCCACCTTTTCGGCGGAACTCGGCACACATGAGCAGGGTGGAGTCCGCGTGTTGGCACAGGTTTTAGATCGCGCCCGGACGCTTGGCGCGGATGGCGGTAATCAGATCGGGCATGCGCTCGCGCCGCGCCATGTGTTCCACCAGGCTGAGTGATTTCATCAGGCGCGTATTGCCGGGGATCTCTTCGAAATCCACGCCAACTGTGTGGCTCAGCACTTCCAAATCGGCCATGTTGAAGCGGCTGTTGAGCAGATCGCGCACGCGCACCTTGATCCCGTGCATTTCACCGCTGCCGGCGGCCAATCCGGCAGCGGCGCTGGAGAAGGTCGCTGGCTGCGCATCAGTGGCATAGGTGGTGCGCGCTGGACGGCCGGGCGCGCTGGGCGCTCGCAGGCCGGCGGAGAGCGTCGGCCATTCTTTGGTCGAATCGGTGGTTCTGTGGGCGGCCGTGCGTGGGCGTGGCGCCGCAGTTTTTTCTGGCGCGCTTGCAGCCTGGGCCAGCTCGTGTTTCAACGGAAAGATGGCGCCGGCGTCGCCGCGCATATAGAGCACCGGCACACCCCAGTCCCGGTCGTCCTCGCCGCCTTTGGCCATGATGGCCAATCGTCCGGCCGTGATGGCCGTGTCGATCTCATGTCCCGCGACCAGGGTTTGATAAAACTGGCGGTTAAATGCGATGGCATTGGCGTCGTAGACGCGGAATTGCATGCCAACCACCGCCGGCACGCCGGCGCGCACCAGCGCCGGCGCCGCGCCCGACCACTGATTGACTCCGTCGCGTTGCCCGGTCTGGCAACCGCCCAGCACCGCGAGGCGCACACCGCGGCTTTGCAGGGCCAGCGCCAGCCGTTCGGCAGAGAGGGCAACGGGCCGGCGCTGCTCGTCCTCAAGGATCAAAAAGCCTTTGCCTTCGCGGCTGCCATAGCGATCGCCCGGTGCCTGTTCAAAGACGCCGTGGCCGGCAAAATGAAAGATATGCGCCGGCCGGCCAAAGGCATCGAGCATCTGGTCGATCGTCGCGCGCGGGTAATACTCCTGCTCGATCGCCGCCACAGTGCTCAGCGACTGTTCGATCACCGCGCGTTCGCGGTCGATCTTGAGCGGCTCCAGGCCGTTTGGCGAGGAGAGCAGGGCGACAAAACGCAGCGGTCCGTTGACCGCCTCAAGCGCCGTCGGCGCCTGCCCGGTCATCTCCTGTCGCACGAGGGACGTTTGCCGATTCAGCGCCAGAAAGCCATCGAGCTCGGTGCCCGCACTTTCAGGCCGCGGGACGTAGACGTATTCCCACGGCAGGGTGGCCAGCGCGCCATGGTCAAAGCTCAGCCGGATGCGCAAGGCCATCGCGTCGGTCAAAGTCGCGCGGCTGCGCTCAAAGAGCTGCCGCACGCCGGGCGGAAAAAGCGCGTCGCCGAGCAGTGCGCCAAAGTGGATCATGCCGCGCCGGTCGAGCCCGCGCCGGTCGAGCATGCGCACGCCGCTGCGCACGTCGATGGGCAGCTGGCTGAATTCCGCCGCGCCGCGTTTTTGCTGGCCGGCGGGCGAATGCGTCACGCGCACGCTGAAGGATTCGACGTTGTCGCGATCGACATATCCGCTCGCTTCGAGGTCGAAGTTGACGTAGTTCATGCTTGGAGCGCTCGGGCGGCGGATGCTATCCGTGCGACAGCAGGTTGGTGGTGATCAAATCGCGCACGCCGGGCACCCGATTGAGCATTTTGATGCGCTGCGAATCGGCGAAGTCGGCGCCGGCCAAAATGATGTAGGTGAACAGCACCGCGTGCGACGCCGACATCACCAGCTGCGCCTGCGGCATGGCCGCGGCGGGGATCATGCCGACAAAGCGCAAGCCTTTGATCAGCTTGCCGACAAAATCCATGATGCCGCCAAACTGCTCGCGCAGTTGTGCCAATCCTTCGGCGGCTTTTGCGTAGCTGGGAAGATCGGCGGCGCTTTGCTGGACGACTTGCGCCAGGTCGTCGCGCGTCTTGCGGGTTTCATACAGCTTTTCAAGCAATTCGCCCAGCAGCGAGCCGTCCTTTAGCGTGTTAAAGAAATCGAGCGCTTTTTCGATGGCCAGCCCGCTCAGCTCGCGGCCAAGCAGCGTCAGGATCGTCTCGTGTGCGCGGCCAACATATTCATTGACCAGCCGATACAGATCCGACACTTCCGCGCCGTAGCCGAGATACTTGGCGATGTCGGCTCCGACGACCGCAGCCGCCTTTCCAAGATTGAACAGGCCGATGCTCACCAGTCCGCGAAACGCCGCCTGGCCCTGCACCGAGGTCTGATCGATCACGCTGGAAAGGGTTTCGCCGACGGCGTCAGCCAGAGAGTATTTGGCACTGTTGACATCAGCCTGGGCCGAAGTCTCGCCGATCATGGCGGGTGATTCAAGGACGGCTGCGCCATCGTATCCGATTGCCGGCGCGCCAACCGGCGCGTAGGCGTAGTCGGGCGCCGGGCTGGCCGGGGCAAAACCCGGCGTGCTGGCAAACGCGTTGTAAGCGGCGCTGCCGCGCGATGCGCCGCGGCTGCCGCCTTGCGCGGCAAAGCCGTTTACGACGACTTTCAAATAGCCGTTGACATCGAACAGCGATGCGGTGCGGCTGGCGCCGGCCACCTGCGGGCCGATGCCTACTTTCTCGTCTTCGGCGGCGTCCAGCAATTGCTGGCTGAGCGCAATGTCGGTGAGCGCTTTGGCCAACATCTGCAGCTGAACTTCAACCCGCAGTTGTGGATTTGACGAGGTGAGCCGTTCGGCCGCTGCTGCCGTGAGCTGCGTTGAAACGGCAAGCAATTGTCGTGCCTGGGTGGCGACTGCCTGATAGGATGCAATCGTGATGCCACGCTGCGACACGTGGGTGGCTTGTGTTGACATCGGCATCATCAGTGCCAGGACGCCTTCGGCGTATTGCTTTGCAAGTTCGGTGTAGTTGGCCATTGTGAATCCCGCTGAGACTGGTTAGATCTCCATGAGATTCTTGTCATTCGGCCTAAGATATCCTCAGCCCAAAGCCCTATCTGGGGGTGCGCGCAGGATGAATTCTGCGTGCACGCTAAGCGGAGAATTGCAGCATATAGCGAGCCAGCGAATGTCACCGAACTCCGTTGCGGAGCTTGCTACTGTTTGAAATGTTGACGAGGGCGGATGAGAGTCGAACTCACCGCAGCTTGCAGAGCAACCTGCCAACGGTTTTGAAGACCGTGACACTCACCGGAGCATAACCACCCTCACGATTAGAGCGAGGTGCCTATGCTAGCAGGAATCGGGTTCCTGCTAGCATAGGCCCATGGCAAAGAAAGCGGCCCACAATTCAGGCCAAGCCGACGCGGAAGCCGGCGAGCTTACGTTTGAACAGGCATTTGCGGAACTGGAACAGATCGTCGAGAAGCTCGAAAGCGGCGATTTGTCACTTGAAGCCTCGCTTGCGTTGCACGCGCGCGGCCAGCTTTTATCCGCGCTGTGCGCCAAGCAGCTCGATCAAGCCGAGCTGCGCGTGCGCGAAGTCAAAAGCGAGGCGTGACGCGCAGGCCGGTCGCAGTCATACGGACGGACTAGCCACCTGATTGGCTGTCACTGTGCGGTGGCGCGATGACAACGGGCCGCGGCGCAAGGTCCGCACCCTGCTCACCGTGCTCGGCAGCGCCGTCGGCGTCGCGGCCATCGTGGCGCTGACGACGTTTGCCGATGACCTGGCGGGCGCCCAGCTGCCCGAAGACCTGCAGAGCCTTGCGCCGGCCTTGCGGCGGGCCTTCGAGCGCGTGTGAGCGCGTCTGTGTGATCGGCCGTCTATCTGTTTGGCCCGCGAACCCTTCTGTGGGCTGATGTTTGGACCACAAAGCGCGCTACGGTTGTTCAGATAACAACGATACATGTTCCGCTGTTACGCCCGCGATTGTTTGCGTAGTTACGGATGCGTGTTGGAGAAAACATCATGTCGGAACAAACTGCACAATTGCCACAATCGGCGCAAACCACGCGAACTGAAGAATTTGTCATCACCGGAGACAAGCTGATCGCCACGGTTAAGCGAATTTGGCACGAAGGCAATGCTCGGCGCATCGGAATAAAGGATGCTGAAGGAGTGACTCTTATCGAGATTCCGATGACCGTGGGGGTGATTGGCGCCTTGCTGATGCCCACACTGGCAGCAGTCGGCGCCATTGCAGCGTTGGTGACCGATCTTCGCATCGTGGTTGAACGCGTGTCAGATGCGGTTGCGCCTCCGGCGGCTGCACCCGATCGAGGAGATCTGGGTGATGCCCCGACGGGCATAGATGAGCCCGTTGCAAATCCGGTGTGGCGATAGGTCCGTCGGCCTATCCACTCGCAGGATGCGGATATGGCCCTCGACTCATACGCTGTGGGTTGCATAGGCGGATGTGGATCGTGCACAGGCCCGACAACAACCGTGGGACTGAGGTTCGCGCGTTCATCCGCACAGCACAAGAGAGGTGTGCCATGGCAAATGACCTAATTCGAAATGTAATCGAACCGCTCAACCGCGACATGCTGTCGTTGCGCGATGTGATGGAGCGCCTGTGGGACACCCCACGGGGCTTCTATCCGCGGCACTGGGCCGAATATGAGCTTGACTTCGAGGGTGTGATTCCGGCCATTGACGTCGCCGAAGACGGAGTTGCGTATACGTTGAAGGCGGCGCTGCCCGGCTGGAAACCCGAAAATGTCAACATCACCTATGAAGGCAGCCGCGTGACCATCGAGGGCGAAGTGAAGGACGAGATTGAGGACAAGAAGGACTCCAAGTTCCTGCGCCGCGAGATTAGGCAGCGCTCGTTCTGCCGGTCATTTTCGCTGCCAGCCGAAGTGGATTCCGCAAAGGCGCGGGCCGAATTCAAAGACGGCCTGCTGACGATTACGCTGCCCAAAAGCGAAGTCGTCAAGCCCAAGCAGATCAAAATCGTAGCCAAGTAAATTCTGACTACGGCGCATCCACAGCGCCGCGCGACCTACGCGCCTGACCCGGCCGTAGAGCGCCGAACGCCGGTCGCCACTGGCTATGCCAGCAGCGGCCGGCGCTCATCACACCGCAGTTTCACTGCGCCCATCGCCCACGAGCATGTTCACAAGTGCGCGGCATCGGCACTGACGATTGCGCGCGCGAGCCAAAGCCTTGACCACAAAAACTGTTTTGCGCGACGGACGCAAGATGCTCAAGCCCGCCGCTGTTCGTGAAGCGCGCATCGCCCACTTGGCCCGCCTGAACGGAACAGGCGTTGTTGCCGATGCGCCTGCCGACGCTGCCGGAGTGGTGCATCAGCATTGGATTCGCTGGTTTGACAGCGTGGGGATGGGTGATGTTTCGCTTGTTGGCGGCAAAAACGCATCGCTCGGCGAGATGATTCGAGAACTGAGCGCCCTGGGTGTTCGTGTTCCCAACGGCTTCGCCGTCACTGCCGAGGGATTTCGCCATTTCATCGCGGTCAATCATTTGGCGCAGCCGATAGCCGCAGCCATCAAGTCCATGGATGCCGTCGATATGGACAGCTTGGAATCGACCAGCCACAAGATTCGGCAGCTGATCTTGCGGGCGCCGATTCCCGATGATTTGCAGGAGAAGATCCGCGCGCACTATCGCCGGCTTTCCACGTTATTGCAGCACGAGGATGTCAGTGTGGCCGTGCGATCCTCGGCCACTGCGGAAGATTTGCCTGGTGCCAGCTTTGCCGGCGCGCATTCGACATTCCTGCACATCTCCGGCGAGGCCGACCTGCTGGAGGCCGTTCGAAAGTGCTATGCCAGCCTCTACACGCCGCGCGCCATTCGCTATCGCATCGACATGGATTTTGCGCATACGCGCGTGGCGCTGAGCGTCGGGATTCAAGCCATCGTGCGCAGTGACCTGAGCAGCTCGGGTGTGATTTTCACGCTTGACACTGAGGGCGGTTGCCGCGACGTAGTCATGATCGACGGCGTCTGGGGCATGGGCGAAAACATCGTGCAGGGCAAGGTGCTGCCCGATACGTACGAGGTTCACAAGCCCACCTTGGAGGCGGGGTTCAAGTCGCTGATTGCAAAACGCCTGGGCGCCAAAGAATTCAAGCTGGTATACGACCCGCAGGCGCATCACCTGAAAAATGTGCCCACACCGCCATCTGAGCGCGCGCAATTCTGCATCAGCGATGAAGAAGTGCTGCAGCTGGCGCGCTGGGCGGCAGCCATCGAGGCGCACTACTCGCGCACGCATGGACAGCCCACGCCTATGGACATCGAATGGGCAAAAGACGGTTTGACCGGCGAGCTGTTCATTGTCCAGGCCCGGCCCGAAACCGTACATGCGATGAAAAGTTCGCCAAAAATAAAGCTGTACTCGCTGGACAAAAAGGGGCGCGTAATCGTCACGGGCTTGCCTGTCGGAGAGAAGATTGCTGCTGGCAATGCTCATGTGATTCGCGATCCGCGCTCGATGGGTGCGTTTCGGGCGGGCGAGGTTCTGGTCACCGAAACCACCGACCCGGACTGGGAACCGATCATGAAAATCGCCAGCGCTGTGGTCACCGAGCGAGGCGGACGCACATCGCACGCGGCCATCGTGGCGCGTGAGCTGGGCATCCCGGCGGTCGTCGGCACGCGCACTGCCACATCCGCCATTTCAAGCGGCAAAGCCATCACGGTCTCATGCGCAGAAGGCGAAGTAGGCAAAGTCTATTCCGGAACGCTGCGCTACAACGTCGAAGAGGTCGACCCCAGCGCGCTGCCGCCGACGCGCACCCAAATCATGATGAACATCGGCGATCCGGAGCAGGCGTTCAGGCTGGCGCAGCTGCCGAACGACGGTGTCGGTTTGGCGCGCATGGAATTCATTGTCGCCAGCTGGATTCGCATACACCCGCTTGCGTTAACCCGCTTTGACACCCTTCCGATTGCGATGCAACGCGAAATTGGACGGCTGACACATGGCTACGAGGACAAACGCGAGTATTTTGTCGATAAACTGGCGCAGGGCATCGGCACCCTTGCCGCCGCATGCTGGCCCAAACCGGTTATCTTGCGGCTGAGCGATTTCAAAACAAACGAATACGCCCACTTGCTGGGCGGCGAGAGCTTCGAGCCGCATGAGGACAACCCCATGCTGGGCTGGCGCGGTGCAAGCCGCTACTATCACCCGGATTACAAAGACGGCTTCTTGCTGGAAGTGGCTGCTGTCAAACGCGTGCGCGACGTGTTCGGCTTGACCAACCTGAAGCTGATGGTGCCGTTCTGCCGAACGCCGGACGAAGGACGAAAGGTGATCGAGATTCTGCGCGAAGGCGGGTTGGTCCAGGGTGAACGCGGACTCGAAGTTTATGTGATGGCTGAGATTCCATCCAATGTGATCCTTGCCGAGGAATTCTGCGCGGTGTTTGACGGCTTCTCGATCGGCTCGAACGATTTGACGCAGCTTGTGTTGGGTGTCGATCGTGACAGCGAGCGGGTGGCGCCGCTTTTCGACGAACGCAATGAGGCAGTCAAGCGGGCGTGCGCGGATTTGATTGCGACGGCGCATCGCTGCGGGCGCAAAGTCGGCATCTGCGGGCAAGCGCCTTCGGATTACCCGGAATTTGCGGCATTTCTTGTGGACCATGGCATCGATTCAGTCAGCTTGAACCCCGACTCGCTGATTCGAACCAAACAGCGAATTCTTGAAGTCGAAAGGAGGCAATGATGGAACAGCTAACCAATCAAACGCATCCGCGGCTGTATCGAAGCCGTTCGGACGTCATGCTCGGCGGCGTGTGCTCCGGCTTGGCGCGCTATCTGGATGTGGACACTGTTTTGGTGCGACTGTTGGCCGTGGTGCTGGCGCTCAGCGGTTTCGGCGTGGCGCTTTATGTGATCCTCTGGGTGCTGATACCCAGCGAGCCTGCTGGCGAGGCGACGACTGCGGGAGCCGGCAGCGGCGCTGAGGAGATTGCCGAACGCGCGCGCTCGTTGGCGACTGAGGTGCGTGGACGCGCTGGCAGCTCCGACCGGCGCATGGGCGTGATTATCGGCGCGGTGATTCTGGGGTGGGGCGTAATCGCGCTGCTGCGTGAGCTGCATCTGCCGTGGCTGTGGTGGTTTGACTGGAGCGTGATCGCGCCGGCGCTGCTGATTTTGGCGGGCGCCTCGCTATCGCGCGCCAATATCGAAGCCGCGCATAGTGCCCGCGTGGAAGGTTTTGAGTGAAGGCGCCGCCGTGTGCCACCCGGCGCCCAACCAGGTGGGAGGAGTTTGCCGTTCCTGGCGCAAATGCGCCTCAGCGGCCAGGAGACAGATCATGATTAAGCGAAACAAGCGGTTGCTGGCTTTGGCCGGCCTCGCCTGCGCTGCAGCTCTCGCTCTGGCGCCGGCCGCACATGCACTCGATTTCAAGGGCGGTGACGAGATCGTTATCGGTCCGACCGAGGTCTACGACGACGACTTGGTTCTGACAGCAAATACCGTAACGGTTAATGGCACCATAAACGGCGATCTAATCGTATTTGCCCGAGATGTGCGCATTAATGGCTTGGTGACCGGCGACCTTATGGGCGCGGCCCAGAGCGTCGTTGTCAATGGCGAAGTGCGCGACGACGTTCGCATCTCTGGCGCTGTGCTGACCTTTGGCACGCAGGCGCGCGTGACCGACGATGTCATGGCCGCCGGCGGCAGCATTGAGACACAAGCCGGCAGTCAGGTGGGCGGCGATATGCTGTTGGGCGCCTCGCGCGCATTGCTCGCAGGCGCAGTGGCCGGAGATTTGTATCTGGGTGGCGAACGCGCCAGCATTTTGGGATCGGTTGCAGGGAATGTGACGGCCGATCTTGACAGCGCCGTTGAGAGTGACGGACTCCAGCCCGGGATGTTCCAGTCGTCTATGCCGACGATGCCGCCCTGGGTCAACGTGCCGGCTGGACTGGTGATTGGCCAGAATGCCAAGATTGGCGGCAAGTTGG
>JANMNW010000157.1:0-2626 GCA_031368515.1 Chloroflexota bacterium | reverse complement strand
GTGCACTACACCGGCGGCTGCATCGGCTATGACGCGCTGCCGTGGGCGTCGATCATGTTCAACATCAACGCCGCCCCGCCCGATCCGAGCTTCGTGGGCGAACGCTGGCGCGAGATGTGGCTGGCGCGCATGGCGCAGACGCCGCCCTATATCGACGCCTGGCTGGCGCATCAGACGCGCGACGCCTACTGGCGGCACGGCTCGGTGTGTGAAAACTACGCAGACATCGCTTGCCCGGTGTATGCCATCGGCGGTTGGGTCGACGGCTATACCAATGCCATCCCGCGGCTGCTGGCCGGCTTGCCCGGGCCGCGCAAAGGCTTGATAGGGCCATGGTCGCATACCTTTCCCAACCATGCGGAGCCGGGCCCGGCCATCGGATTTTTGCAGGAGGTGCTGCGCTGGTGGGATCACTGGCTGAAGGGCATCGACAGCGGCATCATGGACGAGCCCATGTTGCGCGCATGGATTCAGGACAGCGTGCCACCCGCCACGTTTTACTCCGAACGGCCCGGTCGCTGGGTGGCGGAAACGCAATGGCCATCGCCCGGCATCACGCCGCAAATCTGGTGCATGGACAACGCGCATGGGCTGCATCGCGAGCAGCCGCCGCAATCTCGACCCGGAGTCGAGCCGTTGACGTTTCGCACGCGCTTGGATACCGGACTCGACTGCGGCACATGGTGTCCGTATGGCGCGCCGGGCGATTGGGCCGCCGACCAAAGCGCCGAAGATGCGCGTTCGCTTTCGTTTACCTCGCAGCCGCTGGCCGAAGCGGTCGACATCCTCGGCGCGCCGCTGTTGACGTTGGCCTTGAGCAGCGACAAACCCAGCACTTTGGTGGCTGCGCGTTTGTGCGATGTGGCGCCCGGCGGCGAATCACTTCTGGTGAGCTTTGGCCTGCTCAACCTCACCCATCGCAATGGTCACGACCGCGTCGGTCCGCTAATTCCCGGCGAGCGCGTCTCCGTCACGGTCAAGCTCAACGATTGTGGTCATCGTCTCGCTGCCGGGCATCGCTGGCGCATCAGCATTTCACCGTCGTATTGGCCGCACGCCTGGCCATCGCCGGAACTGGCCACTTTGAGCGTGTTTACCGAGGGCTCGCAACTGAGCCTGCCAGCGCGGCCCGGTAACGCGCGCGACGCGCAATTACCGGCATTTAGCGAGCCCGAGGCATCCGCACCCATGGAGTACGAAACCTTGCGCGCGCCCAAACCGGTGCGCATCATCGAGCACGACCGCTTGCACAACACCCATCGCCTGCGCGTGTGTTTCGACTATGGCGATGTGCGACAGACACGCTCGGGGTTGACCGGCGAGGCCATCGTCTGGGACACCTATGAGATCAAAGAAGATGATCCGCTCAGCGCCAGGGTTGTGTGCGAACGCTTGGGGCGCTGGGGCGGCGAGGGATGGAGCGTGCGTGTGGTGACGCGCAGCGAGATGACGTGCGACGCAGCCGCGTTTCACGTGGTCAATCGCATGGACGCGTACGAAAGCGTCAACGGCGCCGAAGTGGCGGTGTTTGGCAACACCTGGCAAACCAGCGTGGCGCGCAACGGCGCATAGTGGGTTCACGAGCGCTGCTGCACGCGCTGACGCGGGTGCGCCGCACGACTCGCGCACCACCCACCGGCTCGGCAAACACCTGCAAAAACTGAACCAGCCGGGCTTCAGCCACAAAGCCGGTCAATCCGCCAACGGCAGGGTGAACCAGAGGGTGCTGCCGTGGCCGGCGCGGCTCTCCACGCCCACGCTGCCGCCCATCGCCTCGACGAGCCCTTTGACGATGGCCAGCCCCAAACCCGTGCCGCCGCTGGCGCGCGCGCGCGATGCATCGCCGCGATAGAACCGGTCCCAGATGTGCTGCAAGCTTTCAGCCGGAATACCGTCGCCCGTGTCAGACACCCGTAGGCGGGCGTGCGCGCCGAGCGGCTCCACCGACAAGGTGATCGCGCCGCCATCGGGCGTGTGCCGCAACGCGTTGCTGATGAGATTTCGCAGCACCTGTCCGGCGCGATCGAGATCGGCCCGCACCATCAGCGGCGCGCCGACGTCGGCGATGTCAAGCCGCACGCCTTTGGCATCGGCCGCGATCTGATATTGCGCCGCAGCCGCCCGCAACAACGCATGCGCATCTTCCTCGCGCGGCTTCAGGTCAAGCTGCCCGGCCTCTGCCAGCGCCAGCAGCCGCAGATCTTCAACCAGCCGCCCCAGCAGTTGCGTCTCGTCGTAAATTGTGGCGATCTCCGCGCGGTCAAGCGGATACACGTCATCCAGCATCGCCCGCAAATTGCCCTGAATCACGGTCAGCGGCGTGCGCAACTCGTGTGCGATATCGGCTGTCATGTTGCGCCGGTTGATCTCGGCGAGCTGCAACGAATCGGCCATGTTGTTAAAGGCGCGGGCGGCGTCGGCGATCTCTTGCGCGCCTTCGACTTTGGCGCGCACATCCCAGCGCCGGCTGGAAAATGCGCGCGCGCTGGCGGCAAGCTGCGCCAGCGGCGCAGTCAGCGCGCGGCTGGTCAGCACGCCCAGCACAATCGCAAACACGCTGACGATCAGCCCGGCCCCAATCGCATAGCGGCGCAACTGACCGATCACAATCTGTTGCGCCTCAGCC
>JANMNW010000143.1:0-14557 GCA_031368515.1 Chloroflexota bacterium | reverse complement strand
ATCCGCGGTGTCAAGCGTTGATGCGCCTCCAGCCCAAGCTCATTGTCCAGAGGGGGAAAAAGTGTGCCCGCATTCGACACACTTAACATACCGTCGCCTCAGAACGCTGACTTCATCGTGCGGTCCGACCAGCTTTCTTTTGCGATATCCGTGTCGCCTTGTTCGCCCACCGCACTGCGGGCATTTGACTTCCGCGCCCGCCGCCGTCTCCGCTTCCGTCGCCGGGCTTGCCTGTGCCATCTCAGTCAGCATCTCTGCCCGCGCCTTTGACAGTTCCGCGTCCAACGTCGTTTCTATATCCACCAACGTTGCCGTTGGATGCGCTTCCCGCCATATCTTTAGCGCCGCCACCAGTTCTGCCGTCGTCTTGTCCATTCCCCTAGTTTAGGCATTCACGGAAAAATTCTGGCCGCACCCGCCACAGGGCTACGCAGCAGCAGCCTCCTGTAGAATCCATTTTTCAGATTCAACATGTTTGACGGACTTAGCGACAGACTCCAGTCTATTTTTGACCGGCTCGGCAAGCGCGGCTTTCTCACCGAGAAAGACGTTGACGAAGCTTTGCGTGAAGTGCGTGTGGCGTTGCTTGAGGCCGATGTCAATTTCAAAGTTGTCAAGGATTTTCTGGCGCGCGTGCGCGAGCGCTCGATTGGCGCCGAGGTTCACAAGAGCCTGACACCGGGCCAGGCGGTGATCAAAATCGTGCATGACGAGCTGCTGCAAACGCTGGGCGAGGGCGGCAAGCTCGATCTGGGCGGACCGGCGCCGCACGTGATCATGCTGGTCGGCTTGCAGGGCGCGGGCAAGACGACGACCGCGGCAAAGCTGGCCCTAAAGCTGCGCACCGCCGGGCGGCGCCCGCTGCTGGTCGCGGCCGATACCCAACGCCCCGCGGCGATTACGCAGCTGGAACAGCTTGGTAAGCAGCTGGGCATTCCAGTGCATTCGGAAGGCGACAAAGTGTCGCCGTCGCAGATTTGCCAGAACGCGCTGGCCAAAGCGGTGTCGGGCGCGTATGACATTGTGATTTTGGACACCGCCGGTCGTCTGCAGATCAACGACGCGCTGATGACCGAAATTGCCGACATTCGCGCCCGCACCAAGCCGCAGGAAGTGCTGCTTGTGGCCGATGCCATGATCGGCCAGGAGGCGGTCAACGTCGCCGATGCGTTCAACAAGAAGGTGTCGCTGACCGGTTTGATTCTGACCAAAGTTGATGGCGACGCGCGCGGCGGCGCGGCCATTTCGATGCGCGCGGTCACCGGCGTGCCCATCAAGTTTTTGGCCGTGGGTGAGAAACCCGACGCATTCGAGCAGTTCTATCCCGACCGGCTTGCGTCGCGCATTTTGGGCATGGGCGATGTCATGACGCTGATCGAAAAGGCGCAAGCGTCGTTTGACGAGAAAGAAGCGGCGGCTGCGGCCGAGAAGATGCTCACCTCCAAGTTTGATCTTGAAGACTTTTTGGGGCAGATGCGCCAGATCCGCAAAATGGGGCCGTTGGGCGATCTGCTGGCGATGATCCCCGGCATGAAAGATGCGATGAAAGACGTTGCGCCCGAAAGCACCGAGAAACAGTTCAAGCGGATCGAAGCCATGATCACTTCGATGACAAAAGTGGAGCGCCGCTCGCCCGACCTGCTCAACGCCTCGCGCAAACGGCGCGTGGCGGCCGGCAGCGGCACCACGGTGCAGGAGCTGAATCAAATGCTCAAACAGTTTCGCGACGCGCAGGACATGATGAAAAAGCTCGGCAACAACCCGCGCTTTCGCATGATGAGTGGGGCCATGCGAGGCCGCCGCTGACAAAAGGCGCAACAGAATACGCCGAAGCCTTCACAAACCGGTCAAATAGAGATACAATCACCGGTCGATTTTCACGGAAATTAGGGAGATAAATGGTTCGAATCCGACTACGCCGCATGGGCAGCAAACGGCAGCCCTCATACCGAATTGTCGTTTGTGACAAAGAGTCGCCGCGCGATGGCGCATTTATTGAGGTGATTGGCACCTACAATCCTCGCACGCAGCCGGAAAGCTACCGGATCGAAGAGGAAAGCGCGTTGTACTGGCTTAAGGTTGGCGCGCAGCCCAGCGACGCAGTGTCGCGGCTTTTGAAGAAAAACGGCACGTTTGACCGGCTCGATCGCTTGAAGCAGGGCGAAACACCCCAGACTTTGCTGGGCGAAGCAGCCGCCGCGTTCGCCGCGCGCCCGGCCATTGATCCGCGGACCAAGATCGGCCGCAAAACCTTGCCCAAACCCAAGAAGGCCGAAGCCGTCGCGGAAGCGCCGGCAGCCTGAACGATCCGGTTGACGTTGGCTCAAAAAGCTGGCGTTGGGATTTGTCAATGAAAGATCTGATCGATTACATCGCCCGCGGGCTTGTCGACAATCCCGATCTGGTTCAGGTTGACGAAGACCGGGAAGGCAACACGACCTATCTCCACCTTACGGTCGGCGAAGGCGAGCTCGGCCGTGTCATCGGCCGGGATGGCAAGCTGGCCAACGCCATGCGCATCCTGTTGCGCCTCGGCAGCCGGCGCGGCAAACGCCACATGCTCGACATCGGCGACTAACTCACGCATTTCACGAATCGGGTTCCTGCACGGCAGGAACCCGATTCGTTCGTTTTCCATATGTCCCCACGCGACAAACTGATCGTCATCGGCCGCATCACCCGACCGCACAGCATTTCAGGTGAAGTCAAAGTGCAGCTGGAACAGGGCTTTGAAACGGTCTTTGACGATGCCTTGCCGCGCGTGTATCTGAACAACAGCGACAAGCCGCTGCGCGTGCTCTCCATGCGCCCGCACCAAGGCGCGCTGTTGCTGCGGCTAGAAGGCGTTGTCACGCGCAACGACTCCGAGGCCATTCGCGGTGCGCTGCTGAGCATCGATCCCGGCGATTTGCCCAAGCTCGAGGGCGACGACTACTATGCGCACGACTTGATTGGGTTCAGCGTGGTGCGCGAAAACGGCGACGTTTTGGGCGAGTTGGCCGAAGTGTTGGCAACCGGCAGCAACGACGTGTATGTCATCGCGCGCGAAAGCGGCGAGTTGCTGCTGCCTGTGATCGACAGCTGCGTCAAGTCCATTGACCGTGACGCGCGCTTGATCAAAGTGCTTGTTCCGGAAGGCCTCGAATAGGTGGCTTGCATATAATGCGACGTGCCCACATTCAAGGTCGTAGTCGCGCCAGCTCACACGCCTGCCGACAGTGAACTCACTCGCGAGCGACTCTATTTTCTCGACGGCGCGCACCTCAGCGCGTCGGATGTGCGCGATCTGGCCGAACGCCTGCTGGCCGATCCGGTGACCGAACGGTACGAGCTCGATCCGCCGCAAACGCCAAACACGATTGAGATCACATTTCTGCCGGGCGTGACTGACAGCGCGGCCGAAAGCCTGTTGCATGCGGCGCACGTGTGCGGACATGCGACCGTGGAGCGCGCGGCCAGCGGCACGCGGGTGAGCGCGCGCACGACCCGATCGGTGGACGAGCTGGAGGCGCTGGCGCGCGACCGCTTTGCCAACACGGTGATTCAGCGCTTTGCCGTCAACCAGCCGATCAGCGCGCCGTTTGTTCACGACAGTGTGGCGCATGCCGATGATGTTGAGCTCATCGCGCTGGACGGACTCGATGATGATGGCCTGCTGGCGCTGAGCCGCCGCCGGCGCTTGTCGCTTGACGTGAGCGAGATGCGCGCGGTGCAGGCGTACTATGAGGCAGAAGGACGGGCGGCCACCGACGTCGAGCTGGAGATGCTGGCGCAAACGTGGAGTGAGCATTGCGTGCACAAAACATTTCGCGCGCTCATAGATGTCCAGGGCGAAGCCGACACTGCGCGGCGCGTGGACGGCCTGCTCCGCACCTATATTCGCGCCGCCACCGAGGCACTCAACAAGCCCTGGGTGAAATCGGCGTTTGTCGACAACGCGGGCGTCATCGCATTTGACGAAGCCTGGGATCTGGCGTTCAAGGTCGAAACACACAATCACCCCTCGGCGCTGGAGCCGTTTGGCGGCGCAAACACCGGCGTTGGCGGCGTGATTCGCGATGTGCTGGGCGTGAGCGCCAAGCCCATTGCGGTGACCGACGTGCTGTGTTTTGGCCCGCTCGATCTGCCGCATCCCCCCGCCGGCGTGCTGCATCCGCGCCGCGTGTTTGACGGCGTGGTGGCCGGCGTCGAAGACTACGGCAACAAGATGGGCATCCCGACCGTCAATGGCGCGGTTTACTTTCATCCAGGGTTTACTGCCAATCCTCTGGTGTTTGCAGGGTGTCTGGGCTTGCGACCGGCGTCGACGCCATCGGCGCCCGGCAAGCCGGCGCCGGGTGATTTGATCGTGGCGATGGGCGGCCGCACCGGGCGTGATGGCTTGCGCGGCGCGACGTTTAGCTCGATGGAGATGGATGTCGAGACCAGCGACATCGCCGGCAGCGCGGTGCAGATCGGCCATCCGATTCGCGAGAAGCAAACTCAGGAAGCGCTGTTGCAGGCGCATGCGCTCGGGTTGTATCGCGCGCTCACGGATTGCGGCGCAGGTGGATTTTCCTCGGCTGTGGGCGAGATGGCCAGCGGACTGGGCGCCAGCGTGCAGCTAAAGCAGGCGCCGCTGAAGTATCCCGGATTGAAGCCGTGGGAGATCTGGCTGAGCGAAGCACAAGAGCGCATGGTGCTGGCGGTGCCGGCTCAGCATCTTCCAGAGCTTGAAGCGGTGTGCGCCGGGCAGGATGTCGAAGTTGTGGTGTTGGGCGACTTCGAGGACAGCGGCCGAGTGTGCCTGTTTTCAGGCGAGCGCCTGGTCGGCGATCTGTCGGTGGCGTTTTTGCACGACGGCATCCCGCAGCGCAAGCTGACGGCCGACGTGAGCGGCCGCAAGGCCAAAGACACAGGCGGGAAGGCGGGCAACCGCCCGACGGCGAATACGTTTACCACGGCAGTGCTGTCATTGCTGAAGCATCCCAACATTCGCAGCAAAGAAGACGTGATCCGGCTGTTTGACCATGAGGTGAAGGGCCAGACGGCGGTGAAGCCGTTGGTCGGCGCGGCCAATCATGGTCCCGGCGATGCCGCAGTGCTGGTGCCCGATCCGCGTTCGCCGCGCGGGGTGGCGCTGTCGAATGGACTGTGCCCGCAATTTACCGAGCATGGCGCCTATGCCATGGCGTTTGCCGCAGTCGATGAGGCTGTCCGCAATGCCGTAGCCGTTGGGGCAGATCCAGATCAGATTGCGATTCTGGACAATTTCTGCTGGGGCAATCCGAATTTGCCCGACCGGCTTGGCTCGCTGGTCGAAGCTGCGCGCGGGTGTCACGACGCCGCGCTGGCATATGGCGCGCCGTTTATCAGCGGCAAAGACAGTTTGAACAACGAGTTCACCGGCGCCGACGGCGCCAAGCACGCCATTCCGGGCACGTTGTTGATATCGGCCGTGGGCATCGTGCCCGATGTTGCGCGCACAGTTACGATGGATCTGAAGCGTGCGGGTGATGGGCTGTATGTCGTCGGCCTCACCCGCGACGAGCTGGTCGGCAGCCACTATCGCGCGATTTTTGGCGCTGAGGAAGATGGCGTGTCGCCGCAACCGGTCGCCTCGCCGCTGGTGCTGATGCGCGCGTTGCACCGAGCCATTGCCGCTGGGCTGGTGGCGGCGTGTCACGATTGCTCGGAGGGCGGGCTGGCGGTGGCGCTGGCCGAGATGAGCCTGGCCGGGCGCTTAGGCGCGACGGTTGACCTTGTGGCGATGCCGGTTACACAGCAGCTTGCGGTTGAAGCGAAGCTGTTTGCCGAGTCGATCGGCCGCTTTGTGGTGGAGGTGGCGCCGGAGCATGCGGCTGAGTTCGAGGCGCACTTGTCAGGTGTGGTGCATGCGCGCGTGGGCGAAGTGACGGGCGCGCGAAACCTGGTGATTACGGATGCGGGCGGCACACTCGTCGATGCGGCTATCGAGGCGCTTGAAGTGGCCTTTCGCGGTGCGCCGGCGCAGGTGCTTTCACTGCCCGTTCGCGGCGCGCAGGCATCGTACGCGGCAGCGCCGGTTACGGAGAAGCGCGTGTTGATTTTGCATGCCAATGGCAGCAATCGCGATCACGACGCGGCGCTGGCGATCGAGTTGGCGGGCGGGCGGCCGGAAATTGTGCACATCAACCGACTGTTCACCGGCGAACGGGTTCTGGCGGACTATCACATGCTGGTTGTGCCCGGCGGATTTTCCTACGGCGACGATCTGGGCGCGGGCGTGATGTGGTCGCTTGATCTGCGCGAGCGGCTCGGTGCGCAGCTGGATGCGTTTGTCAAGAGCGGACGCCCGGTGTTGGGAATCTGCAATGGCTTTCAGACGCTTGTCAAAGCCGGACTGTTGCCCGGCTCGCAATGTCGTGAGCGGTCGGCGACGTTGACATACAACGCGCATGGGCACTTCGAGTGCCGCTGGGTGGTTCTTGACGTCAATCCGAACAGCGCGTCGCTTTTTACAAAAGGATTGACCGAACCGATCTACTGTCCGGTGGCGCACGGCGAGGGGCGTTTTCTAACGCGCGACGCTGCGGCGCTGGCCGATCTGGAGCGACGTGGGTTGGTGGCGTTGCGCTACCGAGGCGAAGGTTATCCGCACAACCCAAACGGTTCTGTGGCGAATATTGCGGGGATCTGCAATGATGCGGGCAACGTGCTGGGGCTGATGCCGCACCCAGAAAATCACATCTTTCCGTGGCAGCACCCCGGCTGGCGGCGCGGCGAAGGCGGCGGGAGCGGATTGGCGCTCTTTAGGAATGGCATAACGAACGCGTGAAAGGTCTTGACCTTTCCCTGAATTGCCTATGTTAACTTCAGCACAACTCCTCTCTTCTATCCCTGACGCCATCAGCACGGTCGATGTCGCGGGCCTCGGCCCCAAACTCAGCGGCAAGGTGCGCGATATGTACACGCTCCCCGGCGGACGCCGGGCGCTCATCACCACTGATCGTGTCTCAGCTTTTGACGTGGTGCTCGGCGCCATCCCTTTCAAGGGCCAGACGCTCAACCAGCTGAGCGCCTGGTGGTTTGATCAGACGTCCGACATCGTGGGCAACCACATGCTTTCAACGCCCGACCCAAATGTCATGATCGCGCGCGAAGCACAGCCGCTGCCCGTTGAAGTGATCGTGCGCGGCTTTATCACCGGCGTCACCAAGACGTCGCTGTGGACGCTCTACGCCGCCGGCGAACGCACCCCCTACGGCATTGCGCTGCCCGATGGCATGAAAAAAAACGACATGCTGCCGCGGCCGATCATCACACCCACCACCAAGGCCGAAGCCGGCGCGCACGATGAGCGCCTGACGCGCGCCGAAATTGTCGACAAGCTGCTGCCCGAAGCGTTGTGGTCGCAAATCGAAACCGCCGCCGTGGCCTTGTTCGAACGCGGCCAGCAAGTGGCGCGCAAAGCAGGCCTCGTGCTGGTCGACACCAAATATGAGTTCGGTCTGATCGACGGCAAGCTTGCGGTGATCGACGAGATTCACACGCCTGATTCGTCGCGCTATTGGACGCTGGAGTCGTATCAAGCCGATCCGTCGGCCCCGCGCAACTTCGACAAGGAATTTCTTCGCGAGTGGTATGCCGCGCGCGGCTATCGCGGCGACGGCGATCCGCCACCGATGACCGACGAGTTCATCGCGCAGGTGGCTGAGCGCTACATTGCGGCCTTTGAACGCTTGACAGGGCGGACGTTTTCGCCGGGCGCGCGGCCGGCTGCCGAACGCATCGCCCGCGCGCTTGCGGCGGAAAAATGAACGAGGTAGCGGCGTTGCAGACAGAATTGGAGCATGGCTTCACGCCTGCGCTCGCCGCGCGCCTGTTTCTCGCCGCGCCGCAATCCAGGCTGGATGCCGACGCCCGCAGGAGTTTCGACGCACACTTTGAACGCGCGGTTGCGTTCGGCCTGCAGTCGCACTATGACTTTGCGCAGCCGCCCGCTTTGTTCGAATTCATGCGCTATCTGAGCGAAAGCAGGCAGTTGCTCTGGCATGGCTCAAACCATGCCGATTTGGGCGAACTGGCGCCGCGCGATCAATTTGACTTCAACGACAGCCCCGTGCGCGCGGTGTTCGCCAGCGGCGATGCAATCTGGTCGATGTTCTTCGCCATCGTGCGACGCGCGGGCTTTTTTGGCTCCATTCGTAACGCCTGCCTGGTGGCGCGCGGCCAGCCGGAGCGCCGTTACTACTTTTTCTCCGTAAACAGCGCGTGGCTGGCCCAAAATCTGTGGGCAACGGGCACGGCATACGCGCTGCCGCGTGATACATTCAGGCCGACAGACACATCGGACGTGCGTTTTGACGAGTATGTCAGCGAGGTGGCCGTGAAGCCGCTTTTCAAATTGACGGTGTCGCCCGCCGACTTCCCTTTTCTTGCGCAAGTCGCCGGGCATGATGAAAGGGAATCCATTTACGATTCCTGGTTTCACTACAAAAAGCGGATATCTCAATGAACGACAGCCTGGAAGACGACAAACCCCATGACGAGTGCGGCGTGTTTGGCATTTACGCGCCTGGTCGTGACGTGGCCCGCATCACCTACTTCGGCCTGTTTGCGCTGCAGCATCGCAGCCAGGAGAGCGCCGGCATCGCCACCAGCAACGGCCGCATGGCCTACATCCACAAAGACATGGGGCTGGTCTCACAGGTGTTTAACGAGACAAACCTCAAGCCGCTGGCCGGCTCGCATGGCATCGGCCATAGCCGCTACTCCACAACGGGGTCGTCGAACGTGCGCAATGCCGGCCCGTATTTGTTTGAAACGATCTACGGCCCGCTGGGTGTGGCCCACAACGGCAATTTGACCAATGCGCTACAGCTGCGCCAGCGGCTGTTGCAGCGAGGCGTGGGCCTGGCGTCAAGCTCGGACAGCGAGGTGATCACGCAGATGCTGGCTGCGCCGCCGGAAATCTGGGGCGAAGCCGCCGGCGGCGGCGATGTGTCCGACGTGGTTCATGAGGACTGGTGGGTCGCGCGTTTGCAGGCGATGATGCACGTAGCCGAAGGCGCCTATTCGCTGACGGTGCTGACGCGCACGGCGATCTACGCCGCCCGCGACCCGCTTGGGCTGCGCCCGTTGTGTCTGGGCGAGCTGGACGGCGGCTATGTGGTGGCCTCTGAAAGCTGCGCGCTGCAAACCATTGGCGCGCGCTTTGTGCGCGAGGTGGAGCCGGGTGAAATTTTGCGGCTGGATCAGCACGGCGTCACTTCCATCATGACCAAGCGCGAACCCAAGCGCGCCTTGTGCGTGTTTGAGCATGTGTACTTTGCGCGGCCGGACACGCAGTTGGAAGGCCAGGTGATTCACGATGTGCGCCAGCGCTGCGGCCGGCAGCTCGCCCGCGAAGCGCCGGCTGATGCCGACATCGTAGTGGGTGTGCCCGACAGCGCCATTCCGGCCGCTATCGGCTTTAGCCTGGAATCCGGTCTGCCTTACTCGGAAGGCCTGATCAAGAACCGCTACATCGGGCGCACGTTCATTCAACCGGACGACCAGCTGCGCCGCGTGGGCGTGCGTTTGAAATACAACCCGCTGACCGCCAACTTGCGCGGCAAGCGTGTGGTGATGGTCGACGACAGCATTGTGCGCGGCAACACCGTCGGGCCATTGATTCAGCTGTTGCGCGATGGCGGCGCGAGCGAAGTGCACGTGCGCGTGTCGTCGCCGCCGGTGCGTCATCCGTGCTTTATGGGCGTGGACATGGCGACTTACAAAGAACTCATCGCGCACAATCTGAGCATTGCGGAAATCTGCAAGCATGTGGGCGCCGACAGTCTGGCGTATCTGAGCCTGGAAGGGTTGATGAAAGCCACGCACGGGGTCGAAGGCGCCACGCTGAGCGCCAATGCCACCGCTACGCTGTCCAATGGACTGGGCTCGTTTTGCGCGGCCTGTTTTTCCGGCAAATATCCGATTCCGATCCCGAAATGGCTGTTTGAAGACGATCGGGACAAGACACTGTTTGAGGGTAACTGGGGATGAACGTACTACTTGTTGGAAATGGCGGCCGCGAACATGCGCTGGCCTGGAAGCTGCTGCAGTCGCCGCGCTTGACGCGCTTGTGGGTGGCGCCCGGCAACGCCGGCACCGCGGCGCACAATGTGCCGATCGACGCCGATGACATCCCAGCGCTGGTCGCTTTTGCAGAAGCCCATGACATCGCGTTGACGGTAGTCGGTCCGGAAGCGCCGCTGGCCGCCGGTATCGTCGATGCGTTTACTGCGCGCGAGTTGCGCATCTTTGGGCCGTCCAAAGCGGCGGCCAAGCTTGAAGCATCGAAAGCTTTTGCCAAACGCATGATGCGCGACTGCGGCGTGCCGACGGCGATGTTCGAGGTCTTTGACGACTACGACGCCGCGCTGCGCTTTATGCACCGGTTGCCGTTTATTTCCGCGCCCGCATATGTGATCAAGGCCGACGGCCTGGCGGCAGGGAAGGGCGTGTTCGTGTGCGACGATCTGGACAAAGCCGACCAGGCGTTGACGCGCATCATGATCGATCGCGAATTTGGCGCGGCTGGCGACCGTGTGCTGATCGAGGAACGCATGCGCGGCCCGGAGCTGTCGGTGCTTGCCTTCACCGATGGCAAGAGGATCACACCGATGCCGCCGGCGCGCGATCACAAACGGGTTGGCGACGGCGACACCGGCCCAAACACCGGAGGCATGGGCGCATTTGCGCCGGCGCCGGATATGACGCCGGCGTTGCTCAACGAAGTGTTCAGCACGGTTCTGCAGCCCATGATCGACGGCATGCGCGCGGCAGGCACGCCCTACGTTGGCGTGTTGTATGCCGGATTGATGCTGACCGAATTTGGTGTTCGCGTGCTCGAATTCAACTGTCGCTTTGGCGACCCGGAAACGCAGGTGATTTTGCCGTTGCTTCAGAGCGATTTGATCGACATCTGCGAGATGTGCGTGGACGGCTGCTTGGACCCCAGCGCTGTGCGCTGGAGCGCGGGCGCCGCCGCCACTGTGGTGTTGGCTGCGCCCGGCTATCCAGGCGCATATCTGAAAGGCGCGCCGATCTCCGGGTTGGATGCGCTGCCGGCGGGCGTCACCGCTTTTCATGCAGGCACCGCCGCGCGCGATGGCGCCGTCGTGACAAACGGCGGCCGGGTGCTCAGTGTGACCGCATGCGGCGCGACTTTGGAGGCGGCAGTCGCGCAGGCGTATGCCGCCCTGGCCGGCGTGCGCTTTGACGGCATGCATTACCGGCACGACATTGGAGCGTCATAGTGACCGCGTCGACCTATTCCGACGCCGGCGTGGATATCGGCGAAGGCGCGCGCGCGGTGGAGCTGATGAAAGCCGCCGTCCGCCGCACGCATGATGCGCGCGTGCTGGCCGGCATCGGCGCTTTTGGCGGCATGTTCGATGCCAGCGCGCTAAAGCAGATGGCCGCGCCCGTGCTGGTGGCGTCGACCGATGGCGTGGGCACCAAGACCAAAGTCGCCGCCAAGCTGGGGCGCTGGGACACGGTCGGCCAGGATCTGGTCAATCACTGCGTCAACGATATTCTGGTGCAGGGCGCGCAGCCGTTGTTTTTTATGGACTATGTGGCCGCTTCGAAACTCGATGCGCGTCAAGTGGCCACTGTCGTCGAAGGCATGGCGCAGGCCTGTGCGGAGAACGGCGTGGCGTTGCTGGGAGGCGAAACTGCCGAGATGCCCGGAGTGTATGTCGAGGGAGAAATGGACGTGGCCGGGACCATCGTTGGCGTAGTCGATCGCGCGCAGGCGATCACCGGCGAGCACATCGAGGCCGGCGATGCCATCATCGGCTTGCATTCGACTGGCCTGCACACCAACGGCTATTCGCTGGCGCGCCGCGTTCTGGCGGATCTGGACTGGGTGGCCCGGCGGGACGATCTGGGCGCATCGATCGGCGAAGCGCTGCTGGAAGTGCATCGCTCATATGCACCGCACGTTGCGGCTGTCCGCGCCGCAGGCATCGATGTGCGCGGCCTGGCGCACATTACCGGCGGCGGCATTCTGGAAAACGTGCCCCGCGTGTTGCCCCGGCATCTAGCCGCAATCTTTGACTTGGGCCGCTGGCCAGCACCGCCGATTTTTGCGCTGATTCAATCGCTCGGCGGTGTGGACTTGCGCGAGATGCACCGGGTCTTCAACATGGGCATTGGCATGATCGTGGTTGTGCCGCAATCGCAAGCGCAAGCCGCGCTGAATGCGCTGGCTGGCGATGGAAGCGTGTGCGGACGCATCGCGCACCGCGAGCGCGAGCCGGTGATTCTGGCATAGGCTTGTTAAAGCCCAAGCTGTTGCGAGAGCGTCTCGAGCTGCGACCAGATTGCGTCCGCGACATCGATGCCGCGCTCGCTGCGCTCGCGCCTCATGCGCCACTCCGGATCGCCGGGCGCCTGCACTGCTGAAAATCCCGGCGCCGTCGGCGCTCCGACCAGCGTGTGATACAGCGCTTCGGCCTGCCGCTCAAACTGCTCGGCCGCAACGAAATCGGCAGTGTTGAGCGCAATGAAGAGCGTGCCGTTGCCGCCGACAAATTCTTTCGACGACGACGGCGCGATGCCGGAGAGCGCGCCGCCCAACAACTCAATCATGACGCTCAGTCCGTAGCCTTTGTGCCCGCCAAAGGGCAGCAACGCGCCGCTGTCGTAGAACGCTTTTGGATCGGTGCTGGGCTGGCCATCTTTGTCAAGAATCAAGCCGGGCGCAACGGTTTCGCCTTTGTCGCGCGACACCCGCAGCTTGCCTTCGGCGACCGAGGCTGTGGCCAAATCGACCAAAAATGGATCTTGCCCGCTTGCGCGCGGCGCGGCGAAGGCGATCGGATTTGTGCCGAGCAAGCGTGTGCGCCCGCCGAATGGCGCAACGTTGCTGCCGGCATTGCAGACCGACAAGCCGATCAACCCTGCGCGAGCGATGCGTTCCACGTACTCGCCCAGCCGTCCGACGTGATTGCCGTGCGCCAAGGTGACCGCGCCCACGCCAAAACTCCGCGCCAGCGTGATGGCGGTGTCGGTCGCCAGCAGTGCCGCCGGCTGGCCCCAGCCCCAGGCGCCATCGACGCAAGCCATTGCGCCCCTTTGATGCGACACGCTCGCCCGGATCGCCGGTTTGACCGTGTTGTTGCGCACCATGTTCACGTATTGCGGCAGGCGGATCATGCCGTGCGAATCGTGCCCCAGCAGATTGGCTTCAACCAGCGAATGCGCCACGATGGCCGCAAGATCGTCCGGGGTGCCAAGCGCTGCAAGGATGCGCTGGGCCAGGGTGTTGAGGGAAGCGGCGGAATGAATTGCCATTGTGTGGAGTTTAGCCGCGACTGACCAAAGATGATTTCATCTCCGTCTGCATCTCCGTATTCGCTAACGGATTCGATGCCAAACGGAGACGAAGATCGGGATGGGACACGGGAGAGCCGGAGTAGCGTGCCGTTTGCGAGTTTCGCAAAATCCAGCGATCGCGCACAATGGACGAACTCATGAACAACACCGACAAAAAGTTGCGCGCCCGGCATGGCGTGGTCGTCCATTTGCCGCACGAAAAGCATGGCTACTTTGGCTGGCCGTCGATTGCGCGGTTGGATGATGGGGCGCTGGCCGTGGTCAGCTCCGGGCTGCGCCACTGGCATATCTGCCCGTGGGGCAAAACGGTGCTGAACATCAGCCGCGATGACGGCGAAACATGGTCGCCGCCGCGCGTCATCCGCGACACGCCGATCGACGATCGCGATGCCGGCATCATCAACCTTGGCGGTCGAAATCTGCTGGTCGCCACGTTTTCATCCGACCCTAGGCCGTTCGCCGACGATCCAGCCGCGCCGCGCGAGATGGCGGAAACGTGGCGCGCGCACCTGGCGACGCTGTCCGAGGGGCAAGTCGCACCAAACGTGGGCTCATGGGTGCTTCTGAGCGACGACGCTGGCGAGACATGGCGCGATCCTGTCGCTGCGCCGGCATCGGCCCCGCACGGACCCGTTCGTTTGCGCGATGGCTCGGTGATGTACCTGGGCAAAGATGCGCGCGATATGTTAAATGCGCGCATCATCGCGGCGTGCAGTCAGGACGGTGGTCACAGCTGGCGTACATTGGCCGAAGTGCCTCTGTATCCCGCCACGGTTGCCGCGAACTATCACGAGCCGCACCTGGTTGAATTGCCATCGGGCCGGCTGCTTGGGCTGATTCGGGTGGAGAACGCCGGCCCGGACGCCGAGGTGTCGCGGGCTGGCCTGGTTCACTTCAGCATGGTGCAGTGCGAGTCCGATGATGGCGGCTCAACCTGGTCGATGCCGCGGCTGGTGCGCGATTCGAACGGGGCGCCGTTTCACGGATCCCCGCCGCACCTGATTCGACATTCATCCGGAGCGCTGGTCTGCGTTTATAGCTTTCGCCAGCAGCCCTTTGGCCAGCATGCCATGATCAGCCGCGACGACGGCGCCACATGGGATGCGCATTGGATCATCCGCGACGACGGCCCGACGTGGGATCTGGGTTACCCCGCATCGGTTGAGCTGGCCGACGGCAGCGTATTCACCGTTTACTACCAGCAGGTGCG
>JANMNW010000243.1:0-1573 GCA_031368515.1 Chloroflexota bacterium | reverse complement strand
CTTCAACCTAGCATAGCCAGTAGCACTGATCCCTTTGCTGAGACTGGCGAAGGTTTGCATGTCGATGCTCCGGACTTGCAGATGTTCGTGATGGCCTTGTTTTTTATCTTCGGCGGCATCACGAGCCTCAACGACGTGATTATCCCGAAGCTGAAAGAGCTTTTTACACTCAACTATGCTCAGGCGATGCTGGTTCAATCAGCCTTTTTTGGTGCCTATCTTTTGGTCTCGATCCCCGGCGCGGCACTCGTCAGGAAGATTGGCTATATGCGTGGCGCGGTCGTTGGACTGCTGACAATGATGGCCGGTTGCCTGCTATTCATTCCTGCCTCGTCAAGCGCGACATTTGGGGTGTTCCTTTTGGCGTTGTTTGTGCTGGCGAGCGGGATAACGATCGTGCAGGTCGTTGCAAACCCTTTGATATCGCTGCTCGGTCCTGCGCGTACGACGCATAGCCGGCTGACTTTTGCCCAAGCATTCAACTCGCTGGGGACCACAATTTTCCCCTATGTCGGTTCGATCCTGATTCTCGGCAGCCTTGCGACAGTCAGCGCTTCCGAACTGTCTGGACCAGCGCTGGATGCCTACCGGGTGGCCGAGACACAGGCTGTGGTTCATGCCTATCTTGGTTTGGCTGCAGCTCTGGCGCTTGTGGCTGCGGTGGTCTGGCTGCGGCGCAATCGGTTGCCTGTAGAGACGCATGATGGCGGCTCGATACTCAAGAGCTTTGGCCTGCTCAAGCGCCCACGTTTCGGTTTGGGCGCGGCCTGCATATTTCTCTATGTTGGGGCCGAGGTTGCCATTGGCTCGCTGATCGTCAGCTATCTGATGCAACCCGATGTCTTGGGCCTGGCCGAACAGGACGCCGGCAAGCTTATTCCGTTATACTGGGGTGGCGCTTTGGTCGGGCGTTTCATTGGCTCGGCGGTGTTGCGTGTAGTCAGCCCAGGCAAGGTTTTGGCGACCGTTGCGTCCGGGGCAATTGCTTTGATCTTTTTCTCCGCCAACATGTCCGGAGCGCTCGCCGGGTATAGCCTGCTGGCTGTGGGGCTGATGAATGCCATTATGTTCCCGACGATCTTCAGCCTCGCCTGCGAAGGGCTGGGGCGGCGGGCAGCTGAGGGATCCGGACTCATCTGCGTTGCCATAGTTGGCGGAGCGATTATCCCGCCACTGACTGGTCAGTTTGCCGATTCTAGCGGTAGCCTGGCCTTCGCGCTGCTGGTGCCTGCATTATGTTATGCAGTCATTGCCGCGTACGGCATCTATCTCCGTCGGCCGGTGCAGGAGATTTCGTCGGTACCGACCCATACCGCGCATGTGGCCTAGGCCACACATTTCCAAAGCGTCGGCAATTGACCGTGAAATGGTCGGCCATGACTGACCGTCGGAGCGAAGAAATGTCATTTACGGCGGACAGTTTGAGTGTGTGTGGTGCGACGGGAGATTTATCTCGTCGGATGTTGTTGCCGTCTTTGTGTGCGTTGAACGCGGATGGTCTGGTTTCGGGAGATTTGCGGATTATCGGGACGGCGCGTTCGGCGCATGACGATGCGAGTTTCAGGGTGTTTGC
>JANMNW010000039.1:0-6028 GCA_031368515.1 Chloroflexota bacterium | reverse complement strand
GATGGCGGGCCAGCCCAGGGCATGAGGCGGCGTCGGCTCACCGAGCGAGGCGGTAAACCATGCGCGAGTGGCGGGCGTGAAGGCGTCAAGCGGCGATGTCATGACAGATTTCAGGATTGTAGTGGGTGCGCTCTGCCGAAGGGACTTGAGGGTGCGTTTTTATCGGGGCGTTGCGCCGCGCATCGCGTCGGTTGAAATCGCCGCCGTGCCGCCGATGCAACTTGAACGCGCGCATAATAGGCAGGCGCATGGAAGACTTAACCGGGAAACAACTGGGGTCGTATCAGGTCGTGGCGCCGTTGGGCGAAGGCGGCATGGCGGCGGTGTACAAAGCCCATCAGCCCAGCATGGATCGCTATGTCGCGTTGAAGATCCTGCCGCGCCAGTTTGCAAACTCGCCTGAATTTCTGGCCCGCTTTCGGCAGGAAGCGCGCCTGCTGGCGCGCTTGCAGCACCCGCACATTCTGCCGGTGTTCGACTTTGGCGAAGCCGATGGCTATACGTTCATCGCCATGCCGTTGCTGCAAAGCGGCGCGCTGACCCAGCGCATGACCGGCGCACCGATGCAGATCAGCCAGATCACCAGCATCATCACGCAAGTGGGCGATGCGCTGGACTATGCGCACACGCACGGCCTGGTGCACCGCGACGTCAAACCCAGCAATGTGCTGCTTGATGAACGCGGCAATTGTCTGCTGACGGATTTTGGCATCGCGCGCATGGTCGAGGGCACAGCAAATCTGACCGGCACCGGCAGCGTGATCGGCACACCGTCGTATATGTCGCCGGAGCAAGGCGCGGGCCAGCCGGTCGATGCGCGCAGCGACATTTACGCCCTGGGTGTGGTGCTGTTCGAGCTGGCCACCGGCCGCGTGCCGTACTCGGCCGAGACCCCGGTGGCGGTGGTCATCAAGCACATGCAGGACCCGCTGCCGCTCCCGCGCAGGCTAAACCCAGCGTTGCCGGAAGCGGTCGAACGCGTGATCTTGAAGGCGCTGGCCAAGCGCCCGGAAGACCGCTTTCAGAAAATGAGCGAGCTGGTCCAGGCGCTGCAGCGCGCAACAGCGGGGGTGCCCGACGCCAAGGCCGCAGTCGGCGGCGCAAAAGTCGGCGCGGCGTTTACGCCCGTCACACCAGTGACGCCGCTGCCGATGCCGGCACAAGCGGGCGGCGCGGCTCGCCTGGGTCGTCCGCTGCCATGGCTGGCAGGCGGGGCCATCGCGGTGCTGTTGCTGGGTGCGTTTGCCGCGCTTCGTCTTTTTGGCGGCGGAGGCGCATCGACGGCCACGGCCACCATCGCGGTTGTTGGCGGCCGCATCGAAACGCCTGTCGCCGAAACCGCAGCCACAGTGACGCCTGTGCCACCTGCGACAGAAGCGGCGGCATCCACAGCCACCCCGCTGGCCGCAGCGTCTGAAACGCCACCGGCGCCGGCCACCGCAACGCTGGTCAGCGCAGACCCGCCGACGGCGACGACCGCACCGCCAACTGAGCCGCCGGCTACGCCGAATGAGCCGCCGACCGCCACGCCAGCGCTGATCCAGCCCGCGACTGCGCCGCCGCTGAAGACCGATTTCGCGGACACCTTTAACCGGCCGGCCGTCACCAACCGGCTGTGGCGGCGCGTCAACAGCGGCGGAGAGTTTTCAATCAACGGCGCGCTAAATCTCAGCAGCAAGGAAGCGGCGTTCCCGTTGGTGGTGTCGGCGGTGCAGCCGTTTCCGGCCAGCGGCGATTTTCGGGCGCGCATCGTCTTTCGCTACTCCGATTTGAGCGCTTGCGGCACGGGCATATTGATCACCAGTTACCGGCCCGCCGTATCTGCCAGCATCAAAGACGGCCAGGCGTTTGAGCAGAATGCAGAACGCACCGGCTTCACCGCCGGTGTCTGGCAGGATCACACGCACGGCATGAGCGTGTGGTTTCGAGACGCTGCTGAACGGCGCGAGGCGCCGGTGCTGGGAGGGCAGCCCAACACCGGCCGCCATGAGCTTCTGTTTCGTCTTGCTGGCAATTCATACGAGTTGCGCCTGGACGGACAGCCGGTGCTGACGGCGCGCTCGGAGCTGCGGCCGGCCTACATTTCCATCGGCAACGGCACGCGCATTGACACCTGCGCAGGCTACTGGAGCAGCCTGAGCGTGGAGTCGGTGACGGTGACCCGCGTGGCCGAAGGCGAAGCCGTCGAAACGGTCGCCACGCGCACGACGGTGGCCGACGCATGCGTGCCGAAGTGGTTTTTTGCGCCGGCGCCTGCGGGCTGTCTTGAAGCCTATCGCAAACGCGCTGCCCAGCTGCAGACGTTTGAACGGGGCAGGGTGATTTATCTGTCGGATCAAAACGCGTCCTTTGTCTTTTTTGGCGATGGCAAGTGGTTCGCGCTGTCCGGCGGCATCGATGACGCGATTGCGACCTATGGCGGTCAGCTCGGCAAAGAGACATCGCGCCGGCGCGACTGGCAGACATGCGGCGGCCACACCGTCAACCGCGATCGCACCACCGCGTACATCGTCGACCCCGACCGGCGCGCGCTGTCCTGGTCGATTCTGTCCGATGGCGCCACAACGGTGGGCTGGAGCTATGTGCGCGGCGCCACATTTTTAGGCTGTCCGTAAGCGTGCTGGCGATGCGGCGTGAAATGGCTTAAAGTTCGCTTGTCGAAATCCGACACCAAGGCAAACACATGACTCACACTCCCGATATCACACGACCCGATAAGAAGCTCTGCAAAGCGTTGGCAGAAATCGGCAGCGCCACCGCGAGCGCCGAGCTGAGCAAAATGGGCATCCGCGACGCGCATCTGCGCGGCGTGACGGCGCGCGTGCCGGGCAAATCGTTGGCCGGACCCGCGCTCACCCTGCAGTTCATGCCCATTCGCGAAGATCAATACAGCGCCAAGGAATACACCAACCCGGAATCGCAGCTGCACCGCCATGTGCTGTATCACGCGCAGCCCGGCGACTTCGTGGTGGTTGACGCGCGCGGCGATCTGGGCAGCGGGGTGTTTGGCGAGATGATGCTGACCTATTTCAAGGGCCGCGGCGGACTGGGTGTGGTGATCGACGGCTGCATCCGTGATTTTCCTCATGCCAAAAACCTGGGCCTGGGCTTGTGGCTGAAGGGCACCACGCCCAACTATCACACGCAGGTGGCCATCTTCCCGTATGCGGTGAACGTGCCGATTGCGGTTTGCGACCGCCTCGTGATGCCGGGTGACATTATCGTGGCCGATGACGACGGCGCCGCGGTGGTTCCGGCGCAAATGGCGGCTGAGCTGGTTGCGCACGCCAGCGAACATGCCGAATGGGAAGAGTTTTCGCGGCTGCGGTTGTCCGAAGGCGGCGACCTGCGCAAGTATTACCCGCTGACGGATGCCGCGCGCCCGGAATATGAGGCATGGAAGAAGAAGCAGGCCAAAGGCAAAGCCAAAAAGAAGAAATAACCTGCGTCACACCCGGCGCAAATGCGAGTCTTTGAACGCGTTTGGGTAGCGCAAGCCATACCCGACCGTGCGATCAAATGCGATATGGGCCAGCCAGATCAGCGCCACCTGCTGGCCTATGTCCCATCCAAGAAAGAAAGACAGCGTTCCAAGCACCAGCGGCAGAATCATCGTGTGGGCGGCGTTGTACACGACCGAACCCACGCGCATGCCCAAGCCATAAGCCAGAAAGCTCAGGTCGGGAATGAAGAATGCCAGTCCGAACGCCAGCCAGCTATAGCCGGCGTAGTGATAGAGCGCCACGCATGCGGCCAGCAGCGACAATCCTTCCAGGTGCAGCAGGGTCTTGGGCAGGCTGTTGGTATGAGTGTCGGTAGTCTTCATAAGAGTCTCTCCTAACGATACGAAGCTCAGGCCCGCGCGTTGCGGCCCAAAACGCCACTGTTGAGCGCTTTCGCAGTGGCGCATCCAAGCTAAGTCGCGCCCAGGGCGCTTAGCAGCCGTCTCGCTTTCTCAATCATACGCCTGAGTTCGCCCGACAAGGGCAAATCTGCCGTTTGGGCCAAGTCAAACCAGCGGATTGTGTGCGATTCAGCCGAAGGCGCGGCCCGCTCTGGCTGATCGGTCAGCAGCAAGTAGCGGATATCCAGGTGCAAATGTTCGGGCTGCGCGCCGCGCGCTGGAATCGTGTGAACATCGACGTCAAACGGCACGGGGGCGGGTGGCACCAAACGCAGATCTGCCAGCCCGGATTCCTCGCGGCCTTCGCGCAGCGCGACCGCATCGGGCATCGCCTCGTCTTCAAAGTGCCCGCCAAACTGCAGCCAGCGGTCGAGCTTGCGATGATGATTAAGCAGCACGCGTCGGCTGGCTGGGTGCACTACCAAGCCCGACCCGGTCAGGTGACCCGGCATGCATTCGCGGCTGCGAATGTCCGGATGGTGCTGGCACAGTGCGATGATCTGCAGCCTGTCTCGCGCTTCCTTGTCATCGGCCGGTGCGTGGGCTGTGAGCAGCGCCAGGAGTTCGTCGATGCCGGTCGCTGTCACATCAACGCTCGCAACTGCGCCAGCCGCCGCAACACCGCCTGCACTTGGCCGCGGGTCAGAATTTCGTCCCAGAAGCCGTCGGTGAAACGCTCGCCGCGGGCGCAATAGGTGAGCAGCAGGCGCACCCGAGACAGATCGGCTGAAGCGATCAGCGCCTTTTCGTCCAGCCAGGCCTGCACCGGATTTTCCAGATAGCCCGGCACCATCCAGACCGGCTTTGACGCTTCTTTAAAGAATGCCTCCACATCCGGCATGTAGATCGGATAGGACCCGGTCAGCCGGCCATCGGGTGTGCGTTCGCCGCCGGCCCAGCGCTCGACAAATTTCCGGCCAGGCTGATCGAGGACGGGCAGATGCGCAAGCAGCGCGTCACAGGCTTCGGGTGTGGGATCGTCGGTTGGCAGTTCGTCGGTCATCCGCGCCCCCGATGCGCGTCCATCCAGGCAGTCATCGCGCGCAGGTAGTCCTCGCGGCCCAGGTCGTTGTGCAGCTCGTGCAATCCGCCTTCGGTCACATTCAACGTCTTGTCGGCCGCGCCGCACGCATCGAAAAACGCGCGGCTCCCCTCAACGGAGATGACCGGGTCGGCCGAGCCGTGTGTCATCAGCAACGGCGTCTTGAACGATGGCGCTTGCGCCAGAAGCATGTCGGCCGCGCCCGACATGCTCATAAATAAGCGCGCGCTCATGGTGCCGTGGCAAAGCGGGTCTGCCGCGTTGGCCTGATCGACGGCAGGATCGCGCGAAAGCATGCCTTTCAGGCTGGGTGTGGTTTGCGAAAACCCGGGCGCGATGCTGCTCATCAGGCGCGCCAGCGCAACTTGCCAGGCGGGACCTTCGACCGCGCGCTTGATCCAGGGCGCGCTGGCGATGCATGCATGAAATCCGGCCGGCCGCTGCAGCACGTAGGCCAGCGTGATATTGCCGCCCATGCTGTGGCCGTAGGCGATCAAAGGCTTGTTGGGGGTGACCTGTTTGACGCGCGTGATCACGCGGCTCAGATCGTCCAGAAAGTGCTCGTGAGAAGGGGTGTGGCCGCGCGGCCCGCTGCTTTGTCCATGGCCACGCAAGTCATAGGCGTAGGCCGAATAGCCTGCGCGGTTGAACGCCTCGCCCACGTGCGCGTAGCGCCCGCTGTGTTCGCCAAAGCCATGCGTCATGACAATGCAACCCTTGGGGTCGGCGACTGTCCATTCCTGGGCGAACAGTTCCAGTCCATCTTTTGTTTTGATCATGGTCGGTAGTGCGATGCTATTTGAGAATGCGGTTGACCATGTAGTCAATGCCCAGGAACAACAGGACCGCCAAGAGGATCAGACCCCACCATGGCACATTAACCCAGATCACGACGAAGATGCGGTTGAGCAAGCTATACAAGATGTAAGCCATGATCACGGTGGTGATCACGCTTGCTACGCGACGTTTTACGGCAGGTGGCATAGATGCCGCTATTGTACGGTGTCGTCATCGCAATGGCCATTTGAGATTTTTGGGGAGGCACAAGGCCGTGACAGATGGCCGTGGGGGGGGGGGGGGGG
>JANMNW010000009.1:0-6698 GCA_031368515.1 Chloroflexota bacterium | reverse complement strand
GCACAACCCGCGCGATGCACGGCAGCTCGCCGCCCACATCACTTGGTTGTGGAACGACCCGGCCGAACGCTCGACCCTGGGCGAGCGCGGGGTGCGCCGCGCCGCGCAATTCAGCTGGGACCTGGCCGCGCAGCAGACACTGATGGTGTATCGTCAGGCGTGACCCCGCCCGTGAAGCTGCTTTTTCTTACTCCGCAACTGCCTCATCCGCCGCGCCAGGGCACCGCGCTGCGCAACTGGGGGCTGATCTCGCATCTGGCCGCGCGCGGTCATGAGGTGAGCTTGCTGTCCTTTGACGAAGATGGCGCGCCGCTTAGCCCGGAGCTGCAGCGCACCTGCGCGCGCATTGTGCGGGTGGGCGTGCCGCGCCGGGGCGCGGCCGCGCGCTTGCGCACGCTGGCCACGTCGCCGTTGCCGGACATGGCCTGGCGTTTGTGGTCGCCTGAATTTCAACGCGCTTGCGCCGCGCTGGCGCGCGAAACTGCGCCGGACATCCTGCAGATCGAAGGCATTGAGCTGGCGCGCTATGCGCTTGAAGCCGGCAACGCGCGGTTGCCGCGCGTGGTGTTTGACGATCACAATTGCGAATACCTCTTTCAAAAGCGCGCTTTTGACACGGATGCGCGACGCCCATCGCGCTGGCACGCCGCCGCCTACTCGTTCGTTCAATGGCGGCGCCTGCGCGGCTTTGAGCGCCGCGCCCTGCAACGTGCCGATGCCACGCTGTGCGTATCGCAGCAAGATCAGGCGCTGCTGGCGCAGCTTGCGCCCGGCGCGCGCATTCGCGTGATCCCCAACGGCATCGATGTTGCCGCCTACGACCGCCCGCAGGAATCGGGTTCCTGGCAGGCGCAGGCGCCGACGCTGGTCTTCACCGGCAAAATGGATTTTCGGCCAAACATCGACGCGGCTTTATGGATGGCACAGGCGATTTTGCCCGCCATCGCCGCCGCCGTTCCGGATGTGCGCCTGCTGATCGTGGGACAAAAGCCCGGGCCCCGGCTGGATGTGTTGCGCGGCGATTGGCGCATCACGCTGACCGGCGCGGTGGACGACATCCAGCCGTATATCCGGTGGGCCGACGTGTATGTCGCGCCGTTGTTGGCGGGCGGTGGCACGCGCTTCAAGCTGCTGGAAGCCATGGCGTTGCGCAAAGCCATCGTCAGCACCCCGCTGGGTGCTGAAGGCTTCGCCGTGGAATCCGGCCGCGAGATGGAGTTGGCCGATCGCCCGGAGGCGTTTGCCGCGGCGGTTGTCCGGCTGCTGCGCGAACCCGCCGAGCGGCAAGCGCTGGGCGAACGCGCGCGCGCCTTTGTTGAAGCGCACTACGATTGGTCCAGCATCGTGCCGCGGCTCGAAGAGGAGTATGCGCGTTTGCTGGCCGCAACGCCATGACCCGCATCACCGATCTGCCCGAACGCATTGCCGCATTGCCGTCCGAAGCGCGCGCGCGAATGGAGCGGCTGTTTCATGTCGACCGGGTTGCGGGCCGTTGCCGCATTCCAGACAGCATGCGCGAGTGGACGCGCATGCAGCTGGGCGACATCGCCGATGTTGAGCAGCAGCAGGTGGTGCGCGTCACCAATCTGGTCACATGGGAAGGCGCGCTCTACAACCCATTGCGCAGCAAACGTCCGCTGCACATGCGCGCTGCTGGCGCTGATCCGGCGGCGGCCGGCGACGACATCTTTGCGCAACCGTTGCGCACCACGGCCGAAGATGTGTTTGGGCGCGTGCGCGGCGCGCATTGCATCACCACCGGAAACATCGCGCGCTGGGATGGCCAATGCACCGTTGCGATTTTCGACGAGCCCGATCCGCTAGCGTTCACGCGCGAACACCTGCGCGACTATTTGCGCGTGGCGCTGGCCTGGGCCCGCGCGGCGCATGCGCAAGACGCCGAGGCGCGCTATTTGATGTGGATGTGGAACGGCGGCGTCAAAGCCGGCGCATCGATTCCGCATGCGCATGCGCAGATGGGGCTGGGCCGCCGCATGCACTACGCGCGCGTTGAAGGCTTGCGCCGCGCGGCGCTGGACTATCGCGCCCGGCATGGCGCCGGCTATTTCGCCGACTGGCTGGCCGCGCATGAGGATCTGGGCTTGTGCTTTGATGCGGCCGGGCTGCGAGGTTTCGCCAATCTGGCTGCCACACGCAACAAAGATCTGGTCGTTGTTGGCGCCGGCGTCAATGATCAACTGGCCGATGCAATGCACGCGGCTTTGCGCGCGCTGGTCGATCGATCCGGCAGCGGCGCGTTCAATGTGGCGATCCTTGCGCCGCCGGTTTTTGCCGGCGCCGAGGAAGATTGGAGAGACTTTCCCACGCTGGTGCGCATCGCCGATCGCGGCTCGCCGGCCATGCTGTCGTCGGACATCGGCGCGCTCGATGTGTTTGCGCACAACACCATCGCGACCGATCCGTTTGCGCTGGTCGAGACGTTGGCGCTGGCGTAACGCGCCGCGGCGGAATGCGCCACAATGCAGGCCATGCCTGAACTTGCGTTGCGCGCGCTGGACATTGGATTCTTTGTCTTTCACAGCGTTGTGATTGTTGTCAACGTGACCGGCTGGATCTGGGCGCGCACGCGCCGACTGCATCTCGCTGTGCTTGGCGTCACGGCATTTTCCTGGTTTGCGCTCGGGCCGTTGCTGGGCTTTCCGCTGGGCTACTGTTTTTGCACCGACTGGCATTGGCAAATCCGCCGTCAGCTGGGATACAACTACAGCGGCGGCTACATACAGCTGCTGTTTCAGATGGCCGGGCTGCCGATCAGCGCGGATGTGGCGGCGATCGTCGCATACGGCGCATTTGGAGCAGCGGTGCTAGGCGCGCTTTTTGCCAATCTCAGGGGGCGCAGGACGCGTTAACGCGTGATTAGAAAGGCGTCCGCCAAGGGGCGGGCACGCCCGCTGCCCCACGCGGCCAACCGCACGGCGCGTAGCGTGCGGACGTCAGGCTGCGTTCACCCGCGCAGGCTAGACTGGCGGCGCATGTCAAATCGCTCCCGCCCAGCGGGTTGCCGCCGCGTGAGCGCGCTCTTCACGCTAATGTTGGCAGTGCTGGGCGCTTGCACCGCGCCGCCGCCTGCCGCCACGCCTCTCGTTCCAAGCGCGGAAGCGCCCGCCACCGCCACATTGACGCCTACGCTTGTGCCAACCGTCACGCCGGCACCCAGCCCAACGCCCAATCTTGCGGTGATCGAGGCACAGGCCCGGCGCGCACGCGCCGATGGCGACACCACGCGCGCGGCTGAGCTGCTTGAGCAGGCCTCGACCCTGATTCCACCCGGCGTGGCTGCCGGCGCCGAGGCGCGCTATGAGCTGGCGCGCATTCGATATGAAACCGGCGAACTGCTCCCGGCCATCGATGTGTTGACTGTGCTGGTTTCCGACACCCGCGCGATCAGCGCGGCGCATCCGTCGTTGCCGACCTATTTGACGCTGCTTGGGCGCGCGCAGGAAGCGGCCGGTGAAACGCAAGGCGCAGCCGCCAACTATGCCGGCGCACTCGCCGCAGGCAGCGTGATCTCACCGTATTTGAACTTGTGGCTGGGCAACTACTATCTGGCCTTGAATCAGCCGATCAGCGCGGTCGCGCCGTATCAAGCATCGGCGCAGGCAGCGCCGAGCGTCTCCACCGAATTTGAGCGCCGCGAGAAGCTGGCGCTGGCATTGCAGCTGAGCGGCCAGGCCCAGGCGGCTGTGGCGCAATACGACGACATTCTGCTGCGCGCGCGCTTCCCGGCCTATCGCGCGCGAATCCTGTGGGAATCGTCGCAAGCGCTGCTTGCCGCTGGCGCCAACCCGGCGGCGTATGCGCGCATGCAGGATCTGGTAAGCAACTACGAACAATTGCCGCAGGCGCATTTGGCGCTGCAGGCGCTGGTTGCGGCAAATCAGAGCGTCGATGAGCTGCAGCGCGGCCGCGTGAACTATTTTGCCAACTCGAACATCGCCGCGCGCGATGCCTTTCGCCGCGCGATTAATTTGAACGATGGCCGCGCGGACGAAGTGCGGCTGTGGGCGGCGCGCAACTACATTGCGCTCGAATCGCCGGCTGATGCGCTTCGCAACCTCGATCAGATCATCGCCGGCGGCGTGGCGGGATCGGACAAAGTGGTGGAAGCGCTGGCCATGAAAGCCGGCATCCTGGTCGCGCAGAACGATCTGCCCGGCGCGCGCGCGATGTTTAAGCGCGCCGCGCCGTGGATGCCGGCCTATCCAACAACATTGCCCAGCCCCGTGCAAGCCGATGCATTTGCGCGGTTGGGGCTGGCGTTTGAACGCGCCGGCGCGTCCGAAGATGCACTGCTGGCTTATGGCGCGTCGTATCGCGTTGCGGAGGCCAAAGCTGCTCTGCCCATGCAGACGCGAGTTGCCACGCTGCTTTTGCAGCTGGGCCGCCACGAGGAGGCCGAAAGCGCATTGCTCGCAATCATCGCCCGCGGCGCGGACTCGGGCGCAGCCGGCACCGAGCCTTCCAGCCGCCTGCGCTTTTGGCTGAGCAAGGCGCAGATCGCGGCCGGCAAGACCGTCACAGGCGAAGCCACCTTGCGCGCGCTGGCGCAGGATTTGCCCGACTCGTATGAAGGCGTTCGCGCCGCGCAGTTGATCAGCCGCACAACGTTTTCGCCCGCGTCGCAGCCTTTTACTGCGCCAGCGCCGGACGATGGCCAGCCTGAGGCGGAAACCTGGCTGCGCGGATGGACGACGTTTAGCGAAACGGTCGATGTGCGCACGCTGTCCGGAGGGCTTGCCGCCGATGCGCGGCTGCGGCGAGGCGCTGAATTGTGGCGGCTTGGATTCGAGCCGGAGGCGATTGATGAATACGGCGGTTTGCTGAACGCTTATGCCAGCGAACCGCTTGCCCTGTATCAACTGGCGCTGCACTTTCGCGATGCTGGAGCCTATCGGCTTTCTATTCAAGCGGCGGATGCGCTAATTCGTCTGTCGCCCGCCAAGCTGCCATCGAAGGCGCCGCGCTTTGTCGCGCGCTTGCTGTATCCGGCTTATTACGCCGAGCTGGTCGGCCCCATCGCAAGCGAATACGGACTCAATCCGTTGCTTGTCTTTTCGGTGATGCGGCAGGAGAGCCTGTTTGAAGCGTTTGCGCAATCCAGCGCGGCCGCATCCGGATTAATGCAAGTCATCCCCAGCACCGGCGCCGAGATCAATCGCGAACTGGGCTGGCCGGCCAACTATTCGACCGCGGACTTGAACAAGCCCTTCGTGAGCGTGCGATTCGGCGCATACTATCTGGCCAAGCAGCGGCGGCTGTTCGATGCAAATCTGTATGCCATGCTGGCGGCCTACAACGGCGGACCGGGCAACGCCCTGCGCTGGCGCGAACGCGCGGGCGACGACCCGGATGCGTTTGTCGAGGCTGTTACATTTGAGGAGACGCGCCGCTATATTGTGGCAATCGCAATCAATCTCGCGCAATACACGCGCTTGTATGCCGGACAGTAACGCCGCGCCTTTTTTAAAATTTCAAGCGTGTCTGTTTTCCAATCGCATTCTCAATTGAAACGGCCTGAACGCTGCGCCGAGAGTGATCGTTGTTTTGCTAGCATGATCGCGAAGGGGAGGCATGGCGCGCGGGTCGCGCGCGCTGTGTTTGCATGCGCGATCACTCACGCTTGGTATCTGTCTGGCGCACTTGCGCCCATGCTGGTATGGCGCTGCTGATGTGCATACTGATGCCTGGCGCCCGGTCCGATGCGCGCACGTTGGCTGTGATCGGCGGCGTCAACGCGGTCGCGGGCGCGCATCCCTGGCAGGTGCTGCTAAAACAAAATAACTTTTTTCAATGCGGCGGCGTGCTGGTGCGGCTCGGCTGGGTGCTGACCGCCGCACACTGCGTGCACAACAACGACGACCCTTTCGATGCGCGCACGCTGCAAGCCGTCGCCGGCGACTACGACCGCTTGCGGCCGGACGCGCCCGAGCGCCAGACGCTTGGCGTGGCCGAAATTTTCGTGCATCCGGACTATCGCCAGACCTGTTGTTTTCGCGACCTGGCGTTGTTGCGCTTGATCGCTCCGGCCACTGCGACTGATTTTGTCGCGCCGATCTGGACCTTGACCGACACCGTCGCGCTGACGACCGGACTCACCGGCGTCGTCACCGGCTGGGGCATGACAACACCCAGCGGGCCGGTCGCGACAGTGCTGCAGCGCGCGACGATGACTGTGAGCGTCGGCCCTTCAAGCGCAGGCTATTTTCTGACTGAGGGACCAGGCGCAATTTGCTATGGCGACAGCGGCGGACCGTTTGTGATCGACACCGCTGCCGGACCGCGTCTGGCGGGCATCGCCAGCTTTGGCGGATGCAATCCGGGCGGCGGTTTTGCCGATGTGGCCAGCGCATCCAGCTGGATCGATGAGACCATTCTCAAAGGCAGCGTGATCGTTGGCGGCCCCCAAGTTCAAAGCGTGCTGTTGCCGCTCGTAACACGCTGATCCTGTGATACGCTGCCCAAACGCATGCGCAATGACAGGCACATTCCCTTTGCGCGCTTCTCTCAGAGAACGCGCCAACGCGCGCTGGCGGCGCTGCTTGCGCTGACCATTACCGTTGCGACCGTGGTGGCGCGGCTTGGGACGGAGCTGTTTGTTCCGGCCGTGCCGAACGGCATCGTCAGTTTTGAGCTGGCAGGAACTGCTGCGGCGGCGACCGCCATGCTGCGCGCCTGGG
>JANMNW010000627.1:0-16342 GCA_031368515.1 Chloroflexota bacterium | reverse complement strand
AATGCGCTCGTTCTGACACCCGTCCTGTTTCTCGTCGCGCCATCTGGCGCAGTGTCTGACGTTGGTTATGATCAAGTGGCATACGGGGTTTTTGGTTTTCCGCTGAAGTTAGAGATCAGCAGTTTAATCATCACTCCGTATACACCGTGTTACGTCATTTCTTTTGCGAACCTACTTAGCTCTGTATGCAACATCACCCATGCGTGAAACAACTGGCGCTTCTCTTGCTCCGGCTCGGCGCCGGGCGCAAGTTTTATGTCGGGCAACTTCTGGGCAAGCTCAGGCGCCAGTTTGAGGAGCTGCTCCAGATGTCGAGATCCTTGGCGATTGGATCGGAGTAGTCCGACATCCAAACGCCGCAACAAATCTATATACGGCGCAAAGGGCAAACCGCGATCCTGTTCATAGCAATTGCCTTTCCACGTTGGGCAGCCGAGTTCAGCGGCAATCGCGTTCGCTTCGCGCACCAAACGCGATTTGCCGATGCCCGCCTCGCCGGAGATCAGAATCGTTCTGCCTGCGCCGCGAGTCGTCAGTTCTATCTCGCGGCGCAAGGCAGCAACGGCATCGTCGCGCCCGGCGAGGATGGGTGAGAGGAACGAGGGTGCAGTTGGGGCGGGCAAGCTCATTGCGACTTTTCTAACCCGGCACGGATTCATCCTCGCCCTGTGCGGCTGGCAGCGAGAAGTGCGCCTGGACCACCAGCCATTTGCCTGCACGTTTCTCGAACACGCCCGTAAAGCGACCCGGAAACGCCGTCTTCTGACCGCCCGCCTCAACGGCGAAACTCAAGTCGGCCGAAGCCCACGCCACCGTGCCAGAGGATGAAATCGCAGGTGCCTTCAGGACGAAGGCCGAAGCATCAGTCTGAGCCCAGTCGCGCTCGGCTTGCGTGCGAATGGCGTTCAAGCCCATGCGCTTCTCATCTGCGCCGGTGCCGTACATCACAACATCGTCGTCGGGCGCAATGCATGACAGCAGGCGCCTGATGTCGCGCCGGATGTAGCTGTCGGCCCACTCATCCAGGGCGGCTTTCAAGTCGGAATAGGTCTGGCCATCGGTTTTCATGAGGTTTTCTCCTTTATTGGAACTAATCGGACTCGGATATGAACCTCATGGTAGGCAGATGGAGGGGAGGCGTAATCAGGTGTTCACCTGATCTTCTTACGATTTTTCACCAGCAAGCAAGTTGTGCTGCACTGCAAACAGCGTGGCTGCCGAGCGCGTGGAACAGCCGATCTTGTCGTAGATGTGCATGACATGCGTGCCGATCGTCTTTTCGGACACGCTCAACTGTTCGGCCATTTGCTTGTTTGTGTGCCCGCACGCAAGCAGGGACAATACCTCAATCTCGCGCTGGCTCAGCCCGGCAATATGTTCGCGCCGCACCGCCGTGGTGTGATGCCCGGCCGCGTCGAGCACGGCCCGAACGGCGTCGCTGTCCATGTGTCCTGCGCGCACCGCCTGCCTCATCAATTGCGCAACTTCTTCGGGTTGCAGAGCAGCCCGATTGGGCCGCGTCTCGGTACGGGCCCGATAAAAGTTGGCGCATGCCAACAGCCGCGCAGCGGGCGATAGCTTGTCCCTGCCCAGATTTCGATAGTAACCCGTACCGTCTGTCCGCTCATGGTGGCAACCGGCTATGGCGCCCACTTTGGCGAGCAAGGCGGGGCGGGCAAGGATTCGTTCGGTGTAGTACGGGTGCAGGCGCACACGTTCCCATTCGCTGTTGCTTAGAGGCCGGGCACGGTTCCAATAGCCGTGCGGCACGGCCAATTTGCCAATGTCGTGCATCAGGGCCGCGCGCCAGATCGTCCTGACCTCCGACGCCGGTAAGCCGAGCGCTGTCGCAGCGGTCTCGGCCAGCACCGCCACATTGCGCGAATGCGCTGTGAAATATGGCGAAATCAGATCGCTGAAATCGGCCAGCACCAGCGCGGCGTTGTCAAAATCGTTCTCGGAAAAAGTCTTGGGCAGCGGTTCGATGGCGAGCAGCGCTTCCCACGTGGTGTCCTGTTCCAATGTGGCGCAAAACACATGCGCTTGCTCGCAAAAGCGCGCGACGATGACCGGGTCATGAACCACATTGCTGCGCTGTTTTGCAATGGAAACCGCCGCCCCAATGCCGTGCGTGTTCAAGTGCGGTTCGACATCGCGCACCAGCAACGCCACGCGCATGGCAATGGGGATCGCCTCGCCTTGCGCGTGTGTGGCACACCTGTGCCGTTCCACTTTTCGCCCATGTGCCACAGTGCATGTCGGAGTGAGGGTGCCAGCCCAAGCCGGTCTGCTAGGCGCACCGCCACCTCGCAGTGCCCCAGCTTGTATTGCACGATAAGCGAGCCGACGTTGGCCAGGGTGTGTTCGCGTTCGGCGATGGCCCATTCCATCGGGCGGCCCGTGCCGAGATCGGTCGCCAACGAAAGCGCCAGAACGATATCCGCCTGCCGCAATCCAATAGACTGAGTTGACTTAGGCGCCGCCATATCGGATTTGCAACCTGTTATAGCCCAACCCCGGCACGCCACAAGTCCCCGCCTGTTTTCTGCCCTGTGGGCAGAAAACAGGCGGGGACTTTGGCAATGTCCACGAGGTTCAATCGGATCGTCAAGTCACGTGCTTCGCGCAGAGCGCGAATCACAGCCCGGCGGGTTGCGGCAACAGTCCCAACTGCGCCATCAAGCTCATCGCATCCTGATAGTTCACGATGCGCGTCAGCTTGCCGTGCTTCCACTCGTGAATCTCGCATACGTTGAACTCGACCTTGCGCCCGGTCGGCTGCACCGCGCCGCCGGGCGTCATCAGCGGGCCGGTGTTCGTGCCCGTCGCGCCAAACTCCACAGCCACCCAGTCGCCGCTGGAAAAAATGTTGCGATGGGTGATGGTGATGTCGGGAAAAGCCGCCTTGAAACCAAGAAAAAACTTGCGGAAGTTGTCTTTGCCTTTGGCAATGAAGCCGTTGGAGTAGCTCACGGTGTCCATGTCGTCGGCGCACAATGCCAGCACATCGTCGTAGCGATTCTCATTCCAGGCTTGGTGAAGTTGCTCGGTCAGTTGAATATTGGTTGTCATGATATTTTTTGTTTCTCCTCATTACTAAATTGCTAATGTTTGGTTAATGCTCGCTCTGCCAGCAGCATACGGAGAAACGACTACCGACGCATGGGGGGAACTACGAAGATTTTTGCACGGGCGATACGCAGGTTCTGCGTTCTCAGCATCCTGTTCACAGCTTCTGCGCGGCCCACACCGCTACCTGTGACCGCGAGGAGAAGCCAAGTTTGCCCATTGCATTCTCCACATGCTTCTCTACCGTGCGCTCGCTCACGACCAGCTGCTCGGCTATCGCCTTATTGGTCATGCCGCGCGCCACGCACGCTGCCACTTCGCGCTCGCGCGCCGTAAGGCCATCAAACGCTTGCTTCGCCGCGCGCAACGGCGTGGTATGGGGTGGTTCGCCGAGCATCGCTTCGAAGCCTTGCAGAAAACCGTCCCGCAACTCGGCAGCACTCAACTCGGCGGCGAGAGTACCGACAATCTCCCGCGCTTGTTGACACGCTGCCTGTGCTTGCTCCACGCGCCGTCGCGACCGGTGCAGCTTGCCCAGGCTCACCAGAATGCGCCAGCAAGTTGGCATGAGCGATTGCGCGCGCGCGGCGTCCGCGCCTGTCTGCAACACGCGTTCGGCCTCGTCATGTCGGCTGAGCTTGTGCAACGCCTGCCCGCGCACATGCCACAAACGCGGCACGATTGCGCCCTCGCCAGTATGTGCCGCCGTCTGTATGAGTTGGTCAGTCAGCTTCAACGCCATCTGCGCATCACCGCGTGCCAGCGCCAACTCCGCCTGCGCACTAACAATGCCGCGCAGCGACACCGTCTGCGTCGCGGCATCCAACTCGGAGTGAAACTCCGCCAGTAGCGCCTCGGCACGCGCCCATTCGCCCTGCGCAATCAGCGTCTGCGCCAACAGCGCCGCAGCCGTCCGCAACTGCTCCGTCGCGCCGACCTGCCGAGCCAATTCGACGCCGCGTTCGCCATGTAACCGCGCCATCGGCAGCGCCAGCACATCCAGATATAGGCGGCCAAACATCATGTGGGTGCCGCCTTCCCACACCAGCGCGTCAATGTCCAGCGCAATATCCATTGCCGTTTGTGCGCAGGCAAAGGCCCGGGCGAATGCGCCGCGTGTGCCCATCGCCGTGGCGAGAAACATGTTGCTCATCGCCTTGCCAAAGCGCCAGCCGACACCTTGCGCCAGCCGGCGCGCTTCGTCACCATAGCGCCAACATGTGGCCGTGTCTTCCGGTGCAAATACTGATGTGTCGCTCTGATAGTTGCCGCCGTGATTAGACGACAACGCCAGCGTCGAAATTAGCCCGTGTCGATTGTCCAACTGACGGAACAACGCCGCCGCTTGCGCATGGTGTGGCCGGCAGGCGACGTAGTCCGTGCGCAGCATGTGGGTAATGCCGAGCAAATCGTGCGTTGCTGCAAGCCCGGCGCTATCGCCCAGTTCTGCGAAAATTCGCAGGGCTTCTTCGTGATTGCGCAAGGCCCCCGCCGGCTGGTTCATGTTCAGCAGCCAGTTGCCCACGCGGTTCAGGCTGTGGCCGAGCGTGGTTGGGTCGTCCATCCGGCGGGCAGCCTGTAGAGCACGGTCCAGATAGGCATGCGAAGTGGGCATATCCCGCGCCGTCCACAGGAAGCCGAGGCTGAAAAGATTCTCCCATTCTGCGTGTCCATCGTGGCTGGATTGGGCTTGTGACAAGGCTGCTTCGTAGTCGCGGCGCGCCAGATCGAAATCGCCAACGGTTTCGTGGGCTTGTGCGCGGGCGCGATAGAGTGTCCGGACCCGGGTATCTCCCGCCTGAACCGGCATGGCTTCGGAAGCTTCAATCGCCCGTGAGAAGTGTTCAATGGTCACGCGCGGCGAAAACAATCGCTGCGCTTGTTCGCCTGCCCGCTGCGAATACAACAGCGATTTTTCCCACAGTTCGGCCCCGTGAGCGTGGTGCGCCAACTCGGCCCAGCGGCTTTCAAGATGGTTGGCAAAACGACGTTCACTTGCATCAAAGATTCGGGCATGCAGCGCTCTGCGTTCGCGGGCAAGCAAACCGGTCACCACTGCTTGTTGCGTCAAAGCATGGCGAAACTCAAAAACATCGGCGCTGGTCTCGCTGACCAATTGCGCGGCGATCAGCGTCTTGATTTGTGTAAGCAACGCGCGCTCTGGTTGCTGGGTAACGGCCAACAACAAATCGAAATCGAACTTTCGGCCTGCAATGGCGGCAACCTGCAGCAACTCCCGCGAAGGCTCGGCAAGTTGCGCGACGCGGCGCTGCACCGGATCTTGCACCGTGCGCGGAATGCGCATATCACGCAGTGCCCTGCGCGTCCACACGCCGCGCTGCAAAAAGATGTCGCCCGACTCCACCAATGACCGCAGGCATTCCTCGATGAAAAAGGGATTGCCATCGGTCAGAGCTTGAATAGCCTCCAGAAACTCATCGCGCACGTGCTCAACGCCAAAGATGGCGCGAATGACTGCCGCCGTTTCGGCAGGCTGCAAGCGCTTCAATTCAATCTCGCGGGCCAGATGCTCTCGATCCAGTTGGGCGAGCAGGTGATTCAGGGCTGGGGTGGTCTCATCGCTGCGGTAGGTGAGCACGAGTGCAAACGGGTGTGTTGCGATCACCCGCGAGAGTTGGACAAGCAATTCCAGCGAGACATCGTCGCACCAGTGCAGGTCTTCAAGAATCAAGAGCGTTGGCCTGGCGGGGTGTTGAAAACCGTTGGGGCTTGTCAGGAGCGTCGCCCAGGCCTGAAGCACCAGGCGCTTCTCTTGCTCCGGCTCGGCGGGGGGCGCACGGTTGACATCGGAAAATTTGTGTGCAAGGTCGGGTGCGAGTCGGAGAAGCTGCGGCAAACCCGCAAGGTTTTCAAGACTTGCCGGGTATTTGTGGAGCAAATCCACAAATGGGGCGAAGGGCAAAGTACGATCGTATTCGTAGCAGTTGCCTTGCCACACCCTTATCCCTGTCCCCTCCCAGCGTGAGACGGCGTCGCGCACCAACCGTGATTTGCCAATGCCCGCTTCGCCGGAGATCAAAATCGTTTTGCCTGCGCCCAATGAGATTTGCTCCAGCGTGGCGCGCAACACTGCAACACCATCGTCGCGACCCACGAGGATGGGTGAGAGGAAGGCAGGTGGGCTTGACTCCGAGATGAAGAGATGATAATCGCAGTCGGCTTTTAGGATCGTTGTATGTCTGACACCAGCCTCAAACACACGCCCACGCCATATCAAACCTTTGGCGCAGCGCACATCGACCGGGCCGCGATCGCGCAGATGGATGCGGCCATGTCACTGCCGGTCAGCGTCGCCGGCGCGCTGATGCCCGACGCGCATGTGGGCTATGGCTTGCCCATCGGCGGGGTGCTGGCGGTCGAAGGCGCGGTGATCCCGTATGCCGTCGGTGTGGACATCGCCTGCCGCATGCGCATGAGCGTGTTCGACATGTCGCCGATCGTGCTGGGCCAGCAAAAAGACAAATTCGAAAAAGCGATCCAGAACAACACGCGCTTTGGCGCGGGTGTGGAATGGAAGCCACCGCAAGAAGACCCAGTTCTCGACGACCCGGATTGGGAGGCGCTGCCACAGCTGCGCAGTTTGAAGGGCAAAGCCGCGCGGCAGCTGGGCACATCCGGCTCGGGCAATCACTTCGTTGAAATCGGCGAACTCGACGTCAGCGAGGCGAATGCGCTTGGCGGCTTGCCGGCCGGCAAGTATCTGGCGTTGCTCTCGCACAGCGGTAGCCGCGGTGTGGGCTTTGCCATCGCCAACACGTATAGCAAGATCGCCAAAGAGATGCACCCGGAGCTGGCGCAGCGCGGCGGCGATCTGTCGCATCTGGGCTGGCTGCCGATGAACAGTTCGCCCGGGCGCGAATACTGGCTGGCGATGAACCTGGCCGGCCGCTTCGCCGCGGCCAACCATCGCGTCATCCACACGCTGGTGGCCAAAGCTGCCGGGCTCAAAGCAGCCGCTGTGGTGGAGAACCACCACAACTTCGCCTGGGTCGAAAAGCTGGCCGATTGGCGCGAGGTGTATGTGCATCGCAAAGGCGCAACGCCGGCAGGCGCGGGCGTGCTGGGCGTGATCCCGGGCAGCATGGCCGATCCGGGTTACGTGGTGCGCGGACGCGGCAACGCCGCCGCGCTGAACAGCGCGTCACATGGGGCCGGCCGCGCCATGAGCCGCACCGCGGCGCTGGCGGCGATCACCAAGCCTATGCGCGATCATTATCTGCGCGACAAAGGCGTGACGTTGCTGGGCGGCGGCTTGGACGAATCGCCGCAAGCCTACAAGAACATCAACGAGGTGATGGCCGCACAAAGCGAGCTGGTCGATATCCTCGCGCGCTTCAAACCGCGCATCGTGATGATGAGCGCCGACCATCGGGATATCTAGCGGCTCGGCGCCTCTGGCCATGGTGCGACTATGCCGCCGGCCGCTGCATCAGACAGCGCGCCAGGAATGCCATCGTTCTTTCCCAAGCCAGCGCCGCTGCAGCATGATCGTATTCCGGCCGATCGTTTTCCATAAACCAGTGCGCGGTCTTGGGATAGCGATGGAGCGTCACATCCACACCGGCGTCCTTCATGGCTTGTTCCATCTCAAGGATTTGTTCAAACGGCACCCATTCGTCGTTTTCGGCATAGTGCCCGAGCACTTTGGATTTCATGCGGCTGAAATCGGTTGTCCAACCGCCGTAGAACAGAACCGTTGCGGCCACATCGGCTTCGCTTGAGGCAGTAACGATCGCCCAGTCGGTGCCCATTGAAAATCCGACCAGCGCGATCGGCTCGCCCGGCCGCAGCGCAGCGAGATATTCTTTCGCAGCCTTGATGGTCGCCCGCATGGCGTCAAAGTCGCTTTCGACGGCTTGTTGAAGAACTTTGGTTTCCTCGATCGATACGCCAATGCGGCCGTCGTAGTAATCGGGCGCCATCGCGGTGTAGCCCGCTTCCGCAAGCCGGTCACAGACTTGCCTAAAAAACGCATTGAGCCCCCACCACGCCGGCAGAACCAGAATTCCAGGGCCGCCGTTGTCAGGAGCGGCGCAATACAAGCGCAGCGATTTGTCGTTAACCTCGATCGTTGCCTCTGATGTGCGAATGAACATGTGTGTACTCCTTGCGCAGTCATCATATCCAAACATGTGGGTTTCGCTTAAGCGAATGGAACAGCGAATCGGCATGGCGGGCCAACCGTGCGTATTTGCATGGGTGGCGCCCAGTTATCTCGAATTGCAGATCGATTGGGTTGCCAGCGCCAGGGACAACGGATGTAGCGCGAACGGCGGGCAAGTTTCAAGCAGTATCGGCCGTGCTGACAAATCAGATACTTTCGACATCTCGCTCACTGCACGGCGACGGCGCCGATATCGACAAGGTCGTCCGGCAATGCGGCGCCATTGGCCTGGGCGGGCAGGCGAGCCAGGCTGTCCGGTCGGTATAGCCCCACGCGCACGCGATAGAGACCGGGCTGAAACGCCGCCGGCAGCGTGACAGCTTTGGCGCTTGGCATAAATTGCCGGTTGCGCAGTTGCTGCGGCTGAAACCGGCCGTCGTTCAACGGGCCATCTGACTGCGCCACCAGCGTGCCATCAGCCGCCACGATATGCACAAACTCAGTCATCGGTCCGGGCTGTTGAGTCAATCTCTGCCAGACCAGCGAAACGGTCAGCGTTTCTCCGGCGCCCAACGGCGCAGCCGGCACATCGGCGCGCGCCAGCGCCAGCTCGCCGGCAAACTGCGCAAGCGAGGCGCTTTCAAAAGGCCGCACATCATCCTTGTTCAGCTCAAATGGCGGCCCGGGCAGCCGGCCGTCGCATGGCTGGCCGGCGCAGCGCGCCACAAGCGCCGCGCCGGTGTCTGGGTCGATCCAGCTCACTTTGAGCAAGGTCAACGACGGCGCGGGCGTGAGCGGCCAGACCGGCACCAGCACATTTTGCGCGAAGACTCGGCCATCGATCCATTGCGAGGCCGGCAGCTCGGGCGCCGCATCCACCGCAATCTGCAGCGAGCGGCCCTGCTGATCATAGAGATCGAGGCGCAACGTGTAGTTGTTGCCGGCCGGCTTGAGCGCGCGCGTCAACAAGCGCAGGGTGTAGCTGCGACCGCGCGACCAATTGTCCTCGATGCGGCTCACCCCAAGCAGCTCAAATGTATCGCCATGAATGCTGTTGGTTGAAGCGTTAACGCGCGCGCCGCTGGACAGGCTCATGGCGCGGTGGGGCTGTTGAAACGCCAGCGCTGCGCCAATGTCCATGAGCAAGCTGGGCAGCTTCACCGCCATGACACGCGAGAGTTCCGGCCAGAACGCCTCGCGCAGATGAACGGATAAAGCCAGAATGTAGAGATACGGCGGCGAGTATGTGCTGATGCGCGCGCGCAACGCCTCAATGCCTGGCGAGAGCGCCAGATAGTCATACCAGCCCAGCAGCGCCGAGTGCATGTCGGCACTGACATAGTCGCGCCAAGCCAGCCGAAGCGCGCCAGCCAGCGCCAGCAAAAGTGGAATTGCGATTGCGGCGAGATGACGCTGTATGCGTGTCATTGCAGCCGCGATTGTATCGACCCATTGGCGCCCCAAACCATGCCCGGCAAGCGTGGGCCGTCTGTCAACACTCTGTCAACCTCTTGTGCTTGCCCAAGCGCAGTTCAGCCGCTGGGATGGCGTCATGCGCCATCGACTCATTCGCGCCACGCTGGCCGCACTCTGCGTATTGATCGCGCCGTGCGCCCTCAAAGAACGCGAAAACATTTTTGAGTCAAACCGCGGCGGCTTGCATGAGTCGTGGCTCGCCATGCTGGGTTCGCGAACGGGCGGCAAGTTGTGGCGGCAAGCTTTTAGCAGCGACAGCTTTGCCGCGTCGCGGATGCAGCCCGCTGTGGCAAATGATCGCGTGTTCATCGTCGGCGACGAGCTGGTGGACGCGATGGCGTCGGCGATGGCGCCGCTGGGTTTCGGGCGCGAGATTTGAGGCGCGCACAAACTACGGCAGAATTGCGCCACCGCCATCATGCTCACCCAGTCACAGCTTTCCCCCGCCGCAGAAGTCGTGTCCGGCACACAGCCCGACGCCGCCTGCATCATCGACACCCGCTGTAGCCGGCGCCCGCCACAAGCGCGGCATGAGAACGTGCTGGCGGGCGGCCAGCGATGAGCGCGGCGCCGCCTGCCGCTCCCGCATCGCCGTTGACAGCTTCGCCCGGCGCCGCATGGCTGTTGTCCTTGCTGCTGGCTATCGACGGCCTGCATTTTGTCTTTGCCGACATGGCGCGGCGCAGCGGCATGGATCCGCGGCTCTCGACGGTACTGGTGATGGGCATCGCCACGCTGATCGTGGGCGTCTACGGCCTGGCCACGCGCCAGCTCGACATCGCCGAACTGCGGCGCAACCTGCTGTTTCTGGCGGCGATCGGATTCATGGTCGCGCTCAGCACGCAAATCGGTTACTTTGCGGTGCGGTTTGTCGACCCCGGCGCGGCCGCGTTGCTTTCGCAGATGGTCAACGTCTGGTCGATCGTGTTTGGCGTGCTGTGGCTGCGCGAACCGTTTAACCGCGTGCAGGGTCTCGGCGCGATGATCGCGCTGTGCGGCGCGGCGATCGTTGCGCTGCAGCCGGGCGACTTTTTTCGGATCGGCTCGCTGATGCTGCTGGTGTCGACGTTCAGCTACGCGCTGCACGGCGTCATCGTCAAGCGCAACGGAGGCACGATGCGCTTTGTCAATTTTTTCTTTGGGCGGCTGCTGCTGACGACGCTCTGGCTGCTGCTCAGCGGCGTGCTGCAGGGCGCGTTGAGCATGCCCAACCTGCGCGGGCTTGGCGTCGTCGCGCTGGCGGGCATCGTCGATGTCGTGATCAGCCGCGCGCTGTACTATCTGCTGCTGCGGCGCGTTCACGTCAGCGCGCTGGCTGTGACGCTGACGCTGAGCCCGGTTGTCGCCGCAGTATGGTCTTTTGTCTTTTACGCCACGGTGCCGTCTTTGCAGCAGATCGTCGGCGGCGGGGTGGTGTTGGCGGGAGTGGCGGTCGTGGCGCGCGCGCGCCGCTGACGCAGAACCTTGCTTTAGGCTTTGCCACGATACAAAAAGCAATCGGTCGTGTGATCGTTGACCATGCCAACCGCCTGCATGTAGGCGTAGCAAATCGTCGGACCGACGAATTTGAAGCCGTGCTTCAGCAAGCTTTTGCTCATCGCCTCGGCCTCGGGCGTCTGGGTCGGTATACCTTGGAGGGTGGCCCAGCGATTGACGATCGGCTTGCCGCCGACAAAGCTCCAGATGTAGCGGTCGAAGCCGCCCGGCTGTTCGCGCAGCGCGAGAAACGCTTTGGCGTTGGACACGATGGCGTTGACTTTCAGGCGATTGCGCACGATGCCCGGGTCAAGCAGCAGCTTTTCGATCCTGGCCGCATCGAAGCGCGCGATTTTGGCGGCGTCGAAATTGGCGAATACTTTGCGATACCTCTCCCGCTTGTTCAGGATCGTGCGCCAGCTGAGACCCGCCTGCTGGCCCTCCAGGCACAGCATTTCGAACAAGCGCTGGTCGTCATGCAGCGGACGACCCCACTCGTCGTCGTGATACGCGACATACAGCGGATCGTCGAGCGCCACCCAAGCACAGCGGGTTTTTGACGTGGACATGGTGATGGCGATTGTAGAACCAGATCACGTGCCATGCGCATCACGAAAGCCAGTGCGCATTAAAGCTTGAGCACGCGCGCGGGTTCCGGGGTTGACCCAGGCGCCATTGCCGAATTGTCGGGGCATGTCCCGGCGGTGATCACCGGCATGGCGCGTGCTGACGCTGACCAACATGCAGTTCATTTCCAACCTCGTAAGCGGCGCCGACTGTAGCAATTTGTCACCTTTTCGGCGCGCTCCCGGCGCACACTGTCGGCATGATGAAAGCAAAACTTACCCTCGTCATGGTGTGCCTGTCGATAGCGACGCTGGCCTGCGGAACCCTCGGCAATCTCGTCGGCGGCGGCAAAGCGCCAAAAGCGTCGGAGCTGTGGGGCGATGTGCCGGCCCCGCCCGACATGACCAAGGCCGATATCGACCTGCCGTTGCCCATGCGGCTCGCCGTGCAGGCCTTTATCAAGGCCGCGGCGCAGTCCGATGGCGATGTGCGGCTGGATCAAGCCGAGGCCATCGCATTCAACAGTTCGGGCAAGCCTGCCGACATCGGCGCGTACTACAGCGTCGAGCGCATGGCTTCCAGCGGCTGGACAGACGAGGGTCAGCCCGGCTGCAACGCGATCGAAGGCAACGAACAGGGCATGACCTTCTGCCTGTTTGGCAAGACCAGCGGCGACGCAACCACTATTTTGATCATCGCGGCCGTTCCCGATGAGAGCGCCAAAAACACGCAGGTGTATTTTCTGCGCGCATCCGACGCGGAACTAAAAGCCACAGCCAAGCCTTGAACCGCATGCGCCACAAACTCGGCGCGCGCAATTCAGCACGGTCGAAAGACAGGTGGAACAAATCGTGGACATCAATTCTCCGATCAAGCGTCATAGCACGACTGGGATCGTGATTGTGACAAGGACAGCGGGCCAGGCTTGCTGTGCCAGGCGCTGATCGACACCGCCGCAGGCGGCATCGTTGGATTCGATCTGCGCCTGACACAGTGATTACCGTATCGAGCCAGCTGCATGTCGACAAGCCGCTCACCATCGACGGCGCAAGCACGACCCACCTGAGCGTCAGCGGCGGTGAGTGAAAACTCACTTTTCGCCCGCAATCGCGGCATAGGCGCTATCATCTATGTTTATCGGCCGGGCCGCTCTGCTGATAAACCACGCAACCATCACCGGGCTGAACCAGGCCGAATCCGCGGGTGTTCGCGTTCATGGCACGAGCGGCAGCGTCACGGTCCAACACAGCATCATCGCCAACAGCGAAGTCGGAATCCGGCAGCAGTTGCGCAGCTTTGTGCATGAGGGCAACAAGCTGTTCTACGACAACGCCCCAGATCCCAAGGGCGCGATGCGCCAAATTGCCGGCCGCATCGCCGGGGATCCGGCGTTTGTGGTGGTGGGCGCGGACGATTATCATATTGGCGATGGATCGGCGGCGGTCGATGCGGCTGGCGCAAGCGCTTTGACAACTGATTTTGAAGGCGACGCGCGCCCGCAAGGCGCGGACACGGGGCGTAGGGTGACATGACATACCTGACAACCGAAAGCCGCGCGCGCCTGCGCGACACGCTGGCCCAGGCCTTTGATCTGGCCGAGCTGCGCCTGATCTGCGCCGATCTCGGGCTCGATTGGGAAGACATCCCCGGTGAGACAAAAACCGGCAAGGCGTTCGCGCTGTTGCTGACGCTCGAACGATCCGGCAAAACGTCCGACCTGCTCGCGCACTGCGGCAAAGCACGGCCGCAGCTGAATTGGACGGCCGAGTGGACAGACGTCAAGCCAACAGAGCTCGACGCGCCGTTCAAGCTGACGCGTCGCATGACGCAAGGCCTGATCGCGCTGGGCTGCGCGAGCGCGATCGGCATCGGGCTGCTGCTGACGCGCGTATTTGCGCCCGAACCGGCCGGCCCGATGCGCATGGGTTTGCGCGGCAGCACCTTCAACATCGCCGTGGCGCAGTTTGCGCAAGCCAACCCAAGCGGTCAATTGAAAGACGATCAGAGCGGCGCAACGCAGAGCGAGCGGGTGTTTCGAGCGCTGACCAACGAGCGCGAACGCTACAAAGAAATCAACCCGGATGCGGTGATCGACATCTGGCACGATAGTTTGCCCAAAGCGGAAAAGGGAACCCGGATTGGCTTCATCGGCAATACACTCGCCGATCAAGACGCGGCGGTGATCGCCGCGACGCGCGCAATCTCGGCCGATCTGATGATCTACGGCGCCATCGACGCGGGCGGGCACTTGCGGCCGTCGTTCTATGTGCCGCCCACATTCAAAGGTTCGTCCGAATATATGGGTCGCTATCGCCTTGGCGACGAGACGATCGCAAGCTCAGGCACGCCCGAAGACCTCACCACCCGCACCAACGCATTGTTCTGGATGAGCCGCGGTCTGGATTATGACGGGCAAGGTCAGCAGGCCAAGGCGTTGGAGGCGTTTCGCCAGGCCGAGAAAAAATTCGAAAACTGGGCCGGTCAGGCGCAGGGCGCGGAGATTTTGTATTTCTTTATCGGTCAAGCGGAATTGTTCCTGGCTCAGAAATCGGAAGTGCGCACAGATGAGGCGTATGCGCACACCGTCGCGGCTGAAACCGCATTTGCGAAGTCACTCAAGGCCGCGCCGGAATATTTGCGCGCCCATATCGGTTTGGGAGCTGTGCAAGTGTTGCGCGCGCAATGGGAGCTGCGCGATGGCGCGCTGAAAACGCCGGCGCTGTTGACCGCGGCGCGCGCGCACTATGCCAATGCCGAACGCATCGCGCCCAAGTCGGACGATCCGCTCTGGGCGCAGGGCGTGCTGCATCTGGCGCTGGGCGGCGAGCAATTTTTGCTCGGCCGTGTGGCCCAAACTGAACAGCGTCACGCCGACGCGGAAGCGGCGTTTGCGCGCGCGATTCAGCGATTTGCTCAGGGCCGCGCGATCTTCGAAAGCGAGCGCGCCTATCGCCTGCTGGGCCAGCTGTATCAAAACATCGGCGCGGCCTATGGCGCAAAAGCCGTCGCGCAGAAAAGCCAGGCTCTCCCGGCTCGCGCGAAAGAGTCGTATGCCGGCGCGCTGGATGCGTTTGACCAATGTGCTGCGCAGGGCGCGGCGCAACCGGACGACAAGACATTGACCGGGCTGATTGTCGCGACTTGCGAGCGTCAGCGAGCGCTCGCGCAAGAAAAGCTAAGCGAGCTTAAGTGAGGTCTACATGCAGATCAAGACACTGTTCCTGCTTTTTTCCATGATGGTGCTGGGCGCTTGCGGCAACGCGCAAGCGCCCGCCGCGACAGCCTCGCGCGAGCCCGACCGCATCGGCACACGCGTGGCCGAAGAGCTTGCCGTAGCATCAACACTCACCGCCGCCGCGCCAACGCCCAATCCCACGGCCCCATCCGCGTCGACCGGCACGCCTGCGCCCAGTCCGGAGTCGACGGTAACGTTTACGCCAAAGCCTGCGCTCGCAACCCCGACGCCTAAACCACAGCCGACGACAGCGCCATCCTCGCCGGAGCCGGAAGCCGAGGTCTACGCGATCATTGTTCCGGGCGGGCAACCCAACAACGGGCTAGAGGGCAATCTGGTGGCGCCCGGCCAGCGTGGACGCATTGAAGACTCTCCGGTGACATATCGCAATCGCATCAATGTGCGCATGCGCGTATGGGACCCGGCTGCGGGCGGCAACGATGGCGATGGCATCGAATCGGTCGAATTTATGATCACGTCCGACACCGGCGACGTTGTTTATCAGCGCCGCGAAACAAAGCGGGCGTATTGCTTGTTCGGGTCCAACTCGGCGAATTGCGCCAGCTTTGATATCGCGCGCGGCAACTACACCTGGCCCAAAAGCGAGGCGCCGCAACAGCGCATGACCAACGGCAGCTACCATTTGCAGGCGTTCGTCAACAAGAAAAGCGGCGGGCAAGGCAGCTGGGGCTTCGACTTTGAGTTGAAAGGCATTCCAAGCGCGGACGCCGATCCAGCCACGGCGCAGGTGATCATCGCCATCGTCGACCCGCCCGTCAACAGCATCGTGACCGACCGGCTGGTCTTTCAAGCCACCACTCGGTTTACCGGCAGCGGCGAAGCAGACGGCGACGGCATTGACAAAGTCAAACTCGAAATCATCGATGCCAGCGGCGCGGTGGTTTACGAGCGCACGGAAAACACCAAACCGTATTGCGCGTTTCAAGACACGAACAACCGCTGCAACGCCTGGGTGTTTGCCGAGCACGGCAACACATGGAAGAACAATGCGCCGATCGTCAGCGGCGCCTACACGCTGCGCGCGACGTCGTTCGCAAAAACCGGCGCCAGCGCCTTTACCAACATCGGCATTCAGATTCAGCTGCCGTAGGCGGTTGTGCGTCTGCTTGCACTCACAAACGAGTGGCGATTGGCATTCCGAAGTGAAAGAGACCACGCGGCAAATAACGCGGCAGAAAACAGTAGAACTCCTCCTAAAATGTGGACTCCACCTTGCTTGCACACCTGAAACGTTGGCGAAAACGGTGGGGCCCTCATTTTCAGGATGAGTTCTAGGGTCATCTTAAGCGACTGTGATGCGCCTGGGCTAACACGCTTCTCATTACGTGGTCGTTCCGCGGAGCGTCGTCTTTCCGTTTACTGCAATGTCATTG
>JANMNW010000617.1:0-4067 GCA_031368515.1 Chloroflexota bacterium | reverse complement strand
CCCCGGACAGTTTTACACACTGGCGGCGCTGTTCTCATTCACCGGCAAATCGGTGCTGGCGGCGCGCTGGTGGGATGTGCTGACCCGGGCGCTGCTGGCTGTGGCGCTCTATCTGCTGGCCGCGCGGGCGACAAATCCGGTGCGCGCATTGCCCGTCTGGCCGCTGGCGGTGCTTTGGCTGACGTATTACGGATTCTTCTCGTATCCGCTTTTTCAGGGCCTGTTATTCAGCCTGTTATGCCTGCTGGCATATCTGCGCGGGCTGGAGTCGGCGCGCTGGATGCCGCTGGCGGGCGGGTTGTTTGGCCTGGCGTTTGTGTATCGGCACGACATGGCCATCTATCTGGCGGCGGCTGTCGGCCTGCTGGGCGCGGCGCATGCCTGGATGCGCCATGCGCGGCCGTTGGATCTCGCGCGCCAGCTGTTGCCAATGATTGTTGTGGCGGCGTTGATCGTGCTGCCGGTGACGCTGTATTTTCTATTGCACGTGCGGCCGGCCGAACTGCTCAACCAGCTGTTTCTTTTTCCGTTGCTTGAATTTCCAAAAGTGCGCGATTTGCCGTATCCGAAACTGACCGGCGAGGTGGACAACCTGCCGTTTTATGCGCCGTTTCTGATCTACGGGCTGGTCTTTGCCGCCGCGATCACCCGTCTGCGCCGTCTGTCCAGGTTGAACATGCCGGAGAACGCCGATGGCTATGCGCGCGCGCGCGTGCTCGCCATGCTGGCAATGGCGATATTCGGCGCATTCGGCTACAACCAGGCGCGGGTGCGTTCGGATCTGATTCATACCGTGCACTTTTTCGCGCTGGCGCTGGCTTTGCTGCCAGCGCTCGTTGGCGGCGCCGGCGGCGTGGGCGTCGCCAGCACTTACCGGCGCGTGGGCGGGCATGTTGTTGGCATGCTAAGCATGACTTTGATGCTGATGTTGTGTATCGAGCCGCTCGACAACTACATCCGGCAGATGCAGGCGCAAAGCGGCAATGAGCGCTATCTGGCCGTCAAGATCAAAGCCGCGCTGCCGATTGCGCAGGGCATTGCGGTTGAAGACTGGCAGGCTGGCCTGCTGTCGGTCATGAAGTTTTACGCCGAGCCCGAGGACAGCGTGTATATCGGCCTGAAGCGCCACGACCGCGTGTTTGCCAACGATGTCATGTCGTATTTTTTGATCGACCGGCCGGTACCCACGCGTTATCACGAGCTTCATCCCGGCGTGGTCGACACGCTGGCGGTTCAACTGGAAATGATTGCCGATCTCGAACGCGCCAAGCCGCGCCTGGTTTTTTTGACCGACATGTTTGACGGCGCAAAGGAGCCTAACGAAAGCAACAAAAGCAAAGGAGTCAAGCTGCTCGACGAATACATCCGGCAGCACTACCGCCTGTTCACCACGTCCGGCCCGTTTAGCGTGTTGCGGCGCAAGGAGGCAAAGTGACGCTGCCTGCGGTGGCGCGCATCGGCGTGATCAGCTTTGCGCACGCCCACGTCAACGACTATATCGAAACGATCGCCGGCTTTGACGATGCGCGCGTGGTGGCCGGCTGGGACGCCGATGAAGAGCGCGGCCGCGCGCAGTGCGCCAAGCATGACTTGCAGTTCGAATCGAGCCTGGATGCGCTGCTGCGGCGCGACGATCTCGACGCGGTCTTTGTAACCAGCCCGACCAACAAGCATGCCGAGCACTGCGTCGCCGCCGCCCAGGCGGGCAAAGCCGTGCTGCTGCAAAAGCCAATGGCGCTCAGCCTGGCCGATTGCGATGCGATTAGCGCCGCCGTGGCGCGCCATGGCGTGCCGTTCAGCCTGTGCTATCAGATGCGCGTCGATCCGGTCAACCAGAAAATCAAGCAGCTGTTGGACGAAGGCGTGGTTGGCAAGGTGGCGATGGTCAAGCGACGCCACGCCATCGGCATGCTGCTCAACAAAGAGTGGGCCAAGCCGGGCAACTGGCACATCGACGCGTCGCAAAACATGGGCATGTTCATGGACGATGCCTCGCATGCGGCCGATTGGTTCTACTGGCTGCTGGGCCGGCCGGTAAGCGTGATGGCTGAGATCGGCTCGGTGGTCACAGACATGGCGCCGGACGACAATGGCGTTGCGCTGTATCGCTTTGCCCGCGGTGAGATGGGCATCCTAGTCAACAGCTCGACCATGCTGGCGGCCGAGACCACGACAGAAATCTATGGCGATGGCGGGACGATCTTGCACTATTTCGGAGATTCGCCATCATCGGGGTTGCCGCGGCCGCCCGGCGCCGTGGCGTTGAAGATCTTCCGCGCCGGCGCGAAAGACTGGGAAGTGTTTGATCTGCCGGCGGACACGCCGCATGGCAATCGCATCCGCGGCCTGGCGCGGCCGCTGGTCGATTTTCTGCATGGCCGGCGCGGGCCGGTGGCGACGGCCGAAGACGGGCGCGTGTGCATCGAGATGATCCTCGCGGCCTATGAGTCGGCGAGGAATGGACGGAGAGTGAAGTTGTGAGTGATGAGTCGGGAGTCCCGAGTGCTGAAAGTCATCTCGGGACTCGGAACGCACTTAAGGAGACAAATGACACTAAAAGTGGGCGTAGTGGGCGTGGGGAACATCGGGTCCATCCATGCCGATGTGTACAAGAACAACCCGAAAGTTGAACTGGTCGCGGTGTGCGACATCATTCCGGAGAAAGCCGACGCGGCCGCGAAGAAATTTGGCGCCACGGCGTATTACAGCGTGCAAGCCATGCTCGACGCAGGCATCCAGCTGGACGCCTGCAGCGTGGCGACCAAAGGCGAGGAAAACGGCGGCGATCACTACACGCCGACTATCGAGCTGCTAAAGGCCGGCATTCCGGTGCTGGGCGAGAAGCCTATCAGCAATGTTTTGGAAGAGGCTGAGGAAATGGCCGCGGTGGCCAGGGCCGGACGCGTGCCCTACGCGATCAACTTGAATCATCGCTTTACGCCGGCGGCGCTGCGCGCGAAAGAGTGGATCGACGCCGGGCGACTCGGCCACCTGCACGCGATCAACATGCGCATGTGGATCAACAACCCGGTCGAAACCTCGCCCTGGTTTCACATGCGCGCGCTGCATCCGCACTCATTCGATGTGATGCGCTATTTCTGCGGCGACGTGAAGAGCGTGGCCGCGTTTATGAATCACGGCAAGACCAAGGAAGGCGTGACGCGCAAGACCTTCTCGAACGCGCAGGTGATCCTGCACTTCGAAAACGGCGTCGTTGGCAACTTGATGGGCTCATATGACGGCTCGTTTGGCGGCGGCAGTTTTGGCCTGGAGCGCTGCGAAGTCTCCGGCTCGCAGGCGATGTTCGAGCTGGTCGACGCCTGCGAGCACCTGCACTTCAAGCCACGCTTTTCGATCGAGACCGAGACCTACAGCTATCTCGGCGGCATGCGCTCTTTTGGCGAGACGTTCAAAAGCCGCATCGGCAGTTGGGTGGATCAGATCGAAGCCAAAACGTCATGGGACAAGATCGACGGCAGTGGCGAGGAAGGCCTCAAGGCGCAGAAGATCATCGAGGCGGCGATCAAGTCGTTTGAGACAAAGACGGTCGTGGATGTATAGCAATGATCAAACTTGGCGTTAACTCCGTGCTTTTTGGCGGGTTCGATTTTGCCACCGCCGCAAAGCACATCAAAGCAGCGGGATACGACGGCATCGAAGTCTCGGCGATCAAGGGCATGTGCGAGCATCTGGTGCTCGACGACTGGCGCTCGCAGGCGGCGATGATCAAGCAGGTGGCGGCCGACAATGGCCTTGAGCTTCTGTCGATGGAAGAAACCGCGCTCGATGAAGATCGCCTGATCAAGGCGTTTGAAGCTGGCGCGGAGATCGGCATCCCGATCATAAACATTGGGCCGGGCGGCAAGAGCGATGTTGAAGAGGACTTCGTGCGCCAAACTGACCTAATGGCGGCGATGGCAGAAAAAGCCGCCAGTTATGGCGTCACGCTGTGCTGCAAAGCACACGTAGGTGGGGCGATTTACAACACGCCCACCACGTTGCGCGCGATGGAAAAGATCACATCACCGGCATTTGGCGTGGACATGGACCCAAGCCACATTCACCGT
>JANMNW010000564.1:0-4131 GCA_031368515.1 Chloroflexota bacterium | reverse complement strand
ACCCGGAGGGTGTGGCAACCCTGCGATTCACATAACCCCATTCCCAAATCGTGTCAAACTACGGGCATGTCCGCCGATTTGGAAGCTCTGCTGGCCGCGCCCGATCTTGTCGACGATCCATACCCGACCTACAAAATCTTGCGCGAGGAAGCGCCGGTGCTGTGGAGCGAACGCGTCAATGGCTGGGTGCTCACGCGCTACGACGATGTGACCATGACCTTTAACGATCATGGCCGCTTCAAAAACGGCGGGCGCTTTGAACCGGTCTTCGACGCTGTCCCGGAACCGCACCGCGCCGAGTTTGCGCCCATGCGCAAACACTATCGCTATGGCGTGATCGGCGCCGATCCACCCGACCACACGCGGCTGCGCAGCCTGATCCAAAAAGCTTTTACACCGCGCGCGCTGGAAGCCATGCGCGCGCCCGTGCAGGCGATTGTCGATGCACAGCTGGATATCGTGGCCGACAACGGCGGCATGGATGTTGTGCGCGACCTGGCCAACCCTTTGCCGGTGATCGTGATCGCGCAGATGATGGGCGTGCCGCCCGCCGACAGCGCGCTGTTCAAGCATTGGTCCGACGACGTGATGCGCTTTCAATCCGGCGGCCGCGCCTCCCTGGACGATATGCGCATTTCGCAGCACGCGCTCTTTGAGTTCCGGGCCTATCTGCTGGCGCTGTTTGCCCAGCGCCGCGCCGATCCCCGCGACGATCTGATCAGCGCGCTGGTGCAAGCCGAAGAGCAGGGCGATCGTTTGAATGAAGAAGAGTTGCTGGCCACATGCGTGACGCTGCTGGTGGCCGGTCACGAGACCACCACCAACCTGATCGCCAATGGCGTCCTCGCACTGCTGCGCAATCCCGAGCAACTGGCGCTGTTGCGCGCAGACCCCGGCCTGATCGGCAGCGCGGTCGAAGAAATGCTGCGCTACGACACGTCGCTGCAGCGCAATCGGCGCATCGTGGGTGAAGATCTGGAGCTGCGCGGCTGGCACCTGCGCAAAGGCCAGTTTGTGATGCAGGTGATCGGCGCGGCCAACCGCGACCCGGCAGTGTTTGCCGATCCAGATCGCTTCGACATCGCGCGCAACCCGAATCCGCACATTGGCTTTGGCCGCGGCATTCATTTCTGCCTGGGCGCGCCGCTGGCGCGCATCGAAGCGCCCCTGGCCATTCAGTCGTTGCTGCAGCGCTTTCCGGTTATGCGCCTTGCCGGCGATCGGCTCGACTGGCGGCGCGAAGTCGGCGCGCTGCGCAGTTTGCGGTCGCTGGCGGTACGTTGGTGAATGGGGGCGGGCCTTGCCTAGCCGGTTGCGGTTGTGTCTGGCGATGCGGCCAGCGCTTCTTCCGGCAGCTTCACAATCAGCCACAAACAAGCCACGCTGAGCAGAATCAAGGCGATTGAGACATACAGGATGCTGTGAAAAGCCCCGGCGAACGACTGGCGCACGGTCAGGTGTATGGCATCGGCCGTGATCTGGTCCACGCCGGCCGGGGCGCCCGTTGCGCCCAGATTGGCCGAGCGCGCCATCAGCTCGCTCGCCTGCGCGGCGTTCAGCCCGAGCGCCGGCACCGCGCGCGACAAGCTGCCTTGAAACTGCGTCAGCATCAGGCCGCCAAACACAGCGATGGCCATCATCTGCGCGATGCGCGATGCGGCGTTGCTCATGCCCGAAGCGATGCCCGAGAATCGCGTGGGCAATGCCGCCATGGCCGCCGTGGTGAGCGGCACCACAATCAAACCGAGGCCGATGCCAAAGGTTATCTGAGCGGGCAAATAGCGGGTGAGATACGGGTCGTTGATGGTGAGTCGTGAGAGCATGAAGAAACCCACGCACGACAGCGCGCTGCCAAGGGTCATCAGCGCGCGCGCAGAAACGCGCGTCATCAACCGCCCGGTGATGCGCGACATGACAAACAGGCAGATCGGCACGGGCAGCTGTGCAAACCCGGCCACAGATGCGCTGAGCCCGAGCGCTTGTTGAAAATACAGGCTGATAAAAAAGAACAAGCTGCTCATGCCCATGTAGAGCGCCAGCGTTTGCAATGTGGTGCCGGTGAATGCGCGTATCCGAAAAAGATGCAAGGGCATCAATGGCTCCACCGCGCGCGACTCGGTTCGAACAAACGCCAGCGTCATCAGCGCACCCACGACAAAACTGAGCAACACCACCGGCGACGACCACCCCAAATGCGGCCCTTCGATCAATCCGAACAGCCAGCCGCCCAACGCCAGCATCAGCGTGATCACACCCGCCACATCCAGTGGCCCGTGCGCGCGCTCGTCGCGGCTTTCCGGCAAAGTGCGCCAAGCCAGCAGCATGGCCGCAATTCCGAGCGGTAGATTCAGCGCAAACACCGCGCGCCAAGAGACATTGTCCGTGAGCCAGCCGCCCAAGACCGGGCCCATCGACGTGATCAGCGGCGAGAACATGCCCCAGATGCCGAGGAGATGCGGGCGGCGCTCGGGCGGCGCCGTGGCGTTCAGGGCGGCGAACCCGCCCGGCACCAGCAGCGCGCCGCCCACCCCTTGCAGCCCGCGGCCGATCACCAAAACGAGCAGCGATGGCGCGATTGCGCAGAGCAGCGAGCTGAGCAAGAAGATGGCGGTGCCGATCTGCAGCATGCGCACGCGGCCATAGCGATCGCCCAGCGCGCCGCCGACCAGCAGCAGCACAGACAGCGCCAGAATGTAAACGTTGTGAATCCACTGCACCCCGCCCAGGTCGATGTTGAGCGATTGCTGCAGCGGCGCCATGGCCACATTTAGCGCGCTTTGGTCGAGATAGACCATTCCAGTGCTGAGAATTGTGACAATAAGGGCGGCAATCTCGACACGAATTTTCACGCGCTGAATGTTACTGCGCATCTGGGACCTGAAAGGTCATGACCTTTCAGGTCCCAGATGCGCGGCACTACGTCCAGCTGACGTGCAGAATGCCGCCGCACTGGGTGAGATCGGACACAACTGCTTGTGATGTGGTGAAAACGCGCTCTTTCTTGAACTTCAGCGAGCAGTTCAAGGTTTTGGTGCGATTGACCATGTCGTAGTCCAGATCCATTTGGCGCACTTTGACCCCATGGGTTTCGATGCGGTCGCGCAGCGCGCGATCGTCAAGCCCGTCCAACTGCAATGTGACGCCAACCGTTGCATACCAATCTTCCTTGACACGCTCCTCCAGGCGGGTGAGCACGCGCAGGATGACCAGCGCCATGATGCTGCCAGTTGCGCCAAGCATCCACTGCCCGTCGCCAAACAGCAGGCCGATTACGCTGACGAACCAAAGCGTGGCTGCGGTTGTCATGCCCTGCACGCGGTTGCCGTTTCTGATGATGGCGCCTGCGCCGAGAAAACCCATGCCCGAAAGGATTCCCTGAGCCAGACGCGCCGGGTCCGGCCGCGACAGCAAGTTCGCCTCGACAAACGGCATCTGGATCGCGCTGGACAACAACATGGCCAGGCACGCAGCAGTGGCGACCAACATTGTCGTGCGCATGCCTGCAGCCCGGCCGTGGCTCTCACGCTCAATGCCAATCAATCCGCCGGCAAGGGCAGTGGCAAACAGACGCAGTGCGATATCCAGGGTGTGCCAATTAGAGGAGATGAAGTGCGCCACTCCAGAATTCTAGAACCAGATTGTGGGTGGAAGAGGCGTAAGTGTTATCGGTCATGCCGGCTGGAAAATTGAGACACCCCAGAGAGCGTCGCTCTCTGGGGTGTCTCAATTTTCTGAGGCGTTTCGGGTGGGACCGTCCGCCTCGGCGTTGGGGCATAAGTAAACCGATTCGGTGAACCGAATCGGTTTACAAAACAGCTGATTTGGGGTTTAGAAGTCGCCGCCCATGCCGCCCCCGGGGGGCATCTGAGCAGCTTTTTCCTTCTCAGGGATGTCAGTGATCAGCGCCTCGGTGGTCAGGATCATCGCAGCGATCGAAGCTGCGTTCTGCAACGCGCCTTTGGTCACTTTGACGGGGTCGGTGATACCGGCCTTGATCATGTCCACATACTCGCCGCTCATCACGTCGTAGCCCATGTAGCTCTTGGCCTTGCCCATTGAGCGGACCTGCTGGATCACCACGCTGCCGTCCTGTCCGGCGTTGCCGACGATTCGGCGCATGGGCTCCTCAAG
>JANMNW010000539.1:0-12462 GCA_031368515.1 Chloroflexota bacterium | reverse complement strand
TCGATGGATGCGCGCTACATTGGCTGGATTCATCATCGCGGCGAACCCGATCCATATTGGCCAGAATACCCGGCGCATCTGCATGTCGACATCTTGCCCGAAGGACAAGGGCAGGGCTGGGGCCGCAAGTTAATCGAGACGCTGATCTCGCGCATGCGCGAGATCGGTGTGCCGGCGGTGCACCTTGGCGTCTCGCCCGTCAACCACCGGGCGATCGCGTTCTACGATGCAGTCGGTTTTCACCGCCTGCCCGTCGATGGCGTGGTGTTTGGCATGCTGCTCAACGGCGCGGGTCGATAGCGCCAGGCAAGCAGCGCAAGCGCCAGCCACAGGCCGATGCCGAGCGCGCTGAGCCACAGGCCGATGCGCACTGATTGCGGTTCGTAACTCAACATGGCCGATTGCGCGCCTGCGGGGAGCTTGATGCTGCGAAATAGAATATCCGCGCACTCGATTGGCGTGATTGCGCCGTCCACGCGCGCAACCCATCCCGGATAGCATGCATCGCGCAGAACCAGCGTGCCCGCTTTGTCGAGCGGCTCGTCAAACGACACGCTGAGGCGTTCGGGCGATTCATCGCGAATGAGAACGCGGCGCAGCGGGTCTTCGCGCAAAAACGCGCGCGCGGTTGCATCGCCGATCAGTCCGTAGATTTTTACATCGCCCGAATGGACCAGGCGCACCAGCGCGTCGGCATAGGCGATTTGCGAGAGATAGCTTTTGTCGCGCGCGTCGATGAGCGTGATGCCGCGCAAGACCAATCCCTGTGCGGCGTTGGCGGGGAAGAACCGCGCGGACAAGGGCGTGCGGCGATCATGCCAGCTCAGGACGGTGTGGAAACCATCGGCTGGCGCATCGGACGGCGCGTCGATCGCGAAAGTCTGGGTGAGCTCGCCCAGAAATGTCAGCTCAAGCCGACCCACGGTTTCGCCCGCGCGCGCCCCGGGCAATCCGAACACAAGCCCGATCGCCGTGGATTCGTACGGCTGCAGCGAGATCTCGCGCGCCTGTGTGAGCGGCGTGGTGAAAAGCAAATCGTAAAAAATGCCTTCGATAAAGACATCCTGCGTTTTGTCGGCGATCACAGTGCGCACGCCCATTTGGCCGAGCCAATGCATATCCGGCACTGTTTTTAGAAATTCGCGCAGGCGGCCGTCTTTTGAGGCATTGCCGGCAAACTGTTGCGTGAACTCGACAAAGCGGCGAGTGGGCAGCAGGCCACCGTCGTAGCCGTCGACGCCAGGCAAGCGATAGTAGAGCGAGAGGTTGGGCGAAAGAATTTCTTTGTGCTTGGATGCGATCAGCCGGTCGTAGATTTCATCCGGGCTGAGGGCGCCGGCAAAAATCAGTTCTTGTTCCGGTTTGTCTCCCGGGTCGAAGAATAAGCCCGAGAGCGCCAGGATGCGGCCATTTTGTGAGTAGAGGGGTAGGGGGGCCTTCCGGGGGAACCCTCCGGGGGTGGATGGACTCTCCGCAAGCAGGTGGGCGGTTGCTGGGCGCAGTTCGCGCAGCACAGAAGCATCGGCCGCCCGCGCATAGGGCTGAAATTGTGCGGCTACGAGCAACTCGACAACGAGCAACGTCACGAATAGTCCGGCTGCGGCACCACGCCTGCGCAGCAGCGGCACAGCCGCCACAGCCGCAACAACCGCAAGTGCGCCCGCGGCCCAGCCCAGCATGACCCAGCGCGCCGGCAGTGTCGCATATTCGGCTTCCGGTGAAATGCGCGCGCCGAGCCACACGCCGAAGGTCAGCATGCCCAACAGCACCACGCACGCGGCCAGCCAGCGCCGCGCGTCTCGTTTGTCGATGCCAGCAGACAGCGCTTGCACGCCCGCGCCGATCAGCAGCGCAGCGCCCAGCGCGAACATGGCCAGCCAGCGCGCCTGCGCGCGAAACAGAGCAAAGCCCGGCAGCGCTTTGTAAAGCACATTAAAAAGGGGCGTGACCACGCCCAGCGCCAGCACAAAACCCGCCGCAAGCAGCACGAGCGGCAGCAATGCCCGTTGGTGCGTTCGCAATGCGTTGATGGCGCCAAGCGCAGCCAAGGCCAGACCCGCAGCGCCAAGATATGCGACATACTCCGCGAAAAGCGGATCGCCATAGGTGGGCAGCAGCGCTCGCGCGATCACCCAGGGCCGCCACGAAAAGGCGCCGGCTTCGTTAAACGGCAGCCCGCCCGAACGAAACGACTCGCGCGAAAGCTCCAGCGTCGGCGCGAGTTGCGCGGCGCAGAGCAACACGGCCAGGGCCGCGCCGAAGGCAAGCACGATCAACGGCATTAAGCGTTGCGCTCGCTCGCGCACGCTGCCGTGCTCGGGCCACACCACGCAGGCGAGCGCGGCCAGGCCCGCGGTTACGCCGGCGATATACAACGACTGAGTGTGGCCAGCCAAAATCTGCAGCGACAGCACGCCGGCGAGGGCGGCGACGCGTTTCAAGGCGTCGCGCCGATCGGCGAGTGGGTGAATGACCCACAGCACCAGCAGCGGCATCCAGGCCAGTACTTGCAGCTGGTTCAAGTGTTCGATCTGCGCGCCGAGATAGCCGCCCAGGCCAAACGCCGCGCCCGAGGCCAATGAGGCAACGCGCCCAAAGCGAAACCCCAAGCGGCCAAGCGCGTAGGCCGTTAATGCAGCCAAAAGCAAGTGCAGCACAATGTTGAGCGACACCGCCTGTTCCACCGGGAGCCAGCTCAAAGCCACATTGAATGGATAGAAAAATCCAACTTGGGAGTTGGCCAGAAACGGCGCGCCCATAAACGTGTAGGGGTTCCACAACGGCAGGCGGCCTTCGCGCACGGCCTGCGCCGCAAAGTCTCGTAACGGGTAGAAATACAGCAGCAGATCGCCGCGCGCGATGATCCGCCCGCCCACGGCTAGCTTCCATGTGGCAAGGAGGCACAGCGCGATGAGGAGCAGCGCCGGCGCAAGCGACAATCGATAGGCAGCACGCGCTGAGGGAGCTAAAGGTTCAGCAGCGTCAGCGCTCGCCTCGCCGTCGCCGTTCATTTCTTTAGCCCGGCGACGAGCTGGCGAATAGCCGCGCTGATGCGCGCCAGGCTGTATCCGCTTGAGCCTTGGCGCATGCCGTGAAAGACCAGCGGGTGCAACGCGCCCAAAAGTGCATCGGCCATGACCGGCACGTCAAGCGTGTCGCGCGCTTCACCGTTGATGACGCCGGCGTTGAGCAAGCCGATGGCGGTGATGCGCTGCCACATCATGGGCGAACTGCGCGGGCTCATGGCTTCCGGCGGCACGTTGCCGAATTCGGCCATGGCGCTTTTTAGCATCGGCGCGTGGCGCTCGTTGAATTGCACTAGCGCGTCCAGAAACCACTCGAGCTGGGCCAGTTTTTTCACGCTGCGGTGGGTCATCTCCCGCAATGTGCTGAGCACCTCATTCTGAAAGTCGCTCATCTGGGTGTCCAATAAAGCCATGCACAGTTCGCCCTTGTTGGCGAAACGGCGGTACAGCGTGCCCTGGCCAACGCCTGCTGCGCGCGCAATTTCCTGCATGCACACGTTGTCGACGCCGCGTTCGGCAAAGAGGCGCTCGGCCACATCCAAAATGCGTTTGCGATTTTCGGCGGCGTCACTGCGTTCGTGACGCGGCGAATGGTCGGGTGCGATCATCAGCGCATCGATGTGCGCCACGTTGACAATCTTGGGGTCTGAAGGTTTGGATGGCATTTGCCTCTATTGCGACTCAGTTTATCCGCTAATCCAGTCGCCATCTACTGCATTTGGTCGTTATTAACCCGGCGGGAGCTCAGCGGATTTAACACTTGACAAGTGGACTTGTGTCCGTTACTATAGCGATTGTAAACGGACATGTGTCCGAAATCAAGCCGCAAGGCAAAATTGACAAAAGAGGAACATAACTATGGCATGGGCTATCGATAACGGTCATTCGGCAATTAACTTCAGCGCGCGGCACATGATGCTGAGCACCGTGCGCGGGCGCTTCAACACGTTCACCGGCACCGTGGACTTCAACGAGGCTGATCCCACCCAGAGCTCGGTCGACGTTCAAGTCGATGTCGCCAGCATCGAAACACGCGATGAAAAGCGCGATGGGCACCTCAAGTCGGGCGACTTTTTTGAGGTTGAGAAGTATCCGACAATGGCTTTCAAGAGCACCAGAGTCGAGAAGATCAGCGACAACCACGGCAAGATGCACGGCAACCTGACCATCAAGGATGTCACCAAACCCGTTATGCTTGATGTGGAGTATCACGGCCTGGCCAAAGCGCCGTGGGGCACCACCAGCGCTGGCTTCTCCGCCAAGACGGCGATCGATCGCAAGGATTGGGGCCTGACTTGGAACGTGGCGCTTGAGACGGGCGGCATCCTCGTCGGCGACAAGATCAACATTGAGATCGATATCGAAGTCGTCAAACAGTAGCGCGGCAGCGGCGTCAATCGGTTGGCGTTCTCAAGGCGCCGCGCGACAAGCGCGGCGCTGAATGTTTATGGCTGTTCAAACAAATTCTCTTGCCGAACGCGTGGCGTTCAAACAAATCCCGGCTGCGGGCGCGTTGGCTGGCGTACTGGCCGCCGTTGTCAATTCTGTGATCTGGTTTGTTGCCGGCTTGGCCGGCACTGTGACCGTGCCCCTGGTGCCTGTGCTGGTGTCGAGCATCGTTGGCATGGCCGTTAGCGTTGTGGTCTATGCGCTGATTGGCCGCTTTACCAAGCGCCCGATCACGATTTTCACCATCGTCGCCATTGTGTTTCTGGTGTTTTCGTTTGTCTTGCCGGTAAACGCCATGCAGTCGGCGCCGCCCGGCATGGAGAAGTTCAATCTTACGACGGTCATCGCGGCTGAGTTGATGCACGTTGTGACGGGTGTGCTGGCCATTTGGAGCTACACCAAGCGCGCGCGCATAGCGCACGTCCGTCAGCGAGCCGCTCGGCATCAACAACCGCGCAGGAGTGAGCCATGACTACACAGCACAATCCGAATCTGTCCGAATCAACCGCAGCGCCAATCGACCCGGGCGCCGTGATTGGGCACGTCCATCTGAAAGTGTCCGATCTGGAACGCGCAATTGTCTTCTACACAACGGCATTTGGGTTTGAGCTGATGGAGCGCTACGGCGACAGCGCGGCGTTTTTGTCCGCTGGCGGCTATCATCATCATCTGGGCCTGAACACCTGGGAAAGCAAAGGCGGCCCGCCTGCCTCGCGCCGCTCGCCCGGTTTGTATCACTTCGCCCTTTTGTATCCCACCCGCAAGGCCTTGGCGTTGGCGGTTGCGCGCCTGATCGAACACGGCATCGAACTTGATGGCGCTTCCGATCACGGCGTGAGCGAAGCCATTTATCTTCATGATCCGGATGGCAATGGCATCGAGATGTATCGAGATCGCCCCCGCGCCGAGTGGCCGCGCGACGCCAACGGCCGTTTGAAGATGATCAGCGCGCCCATCGACTTCGAATCGCTGCTGGCCGAAGCGAATTGACATTGGAGGTGTCTCATGAGTGTTCCTGGCGCGCGTGATGCCATCGAAACCGCGATATTGGCATGGCCGCATGTTGAAGCGCATCCGCACCGCTTTGGCGGGCGCGAGTATCGCATCGGCAAACGCGAGATCGGCCATATTCACGGCGACCATCTGCTCGATATTCCCTTTCCAACCAAGGTGCGCGATGAAGTGCTCGCGGCCGGACTGGCTCAGCCGCATCACTTGCTGCCGGAGACGGGCTGGATCAGTTTTTATTTTCACGAGGCGGCTGATGCCGAGCGAGCCATCTCGCTGCTGCGCCGCTCGTATGAGATCGCGTTAAAGCAAAAAGGCCTGACAGGCGAATAAGCGCATCCGTGTCACAATAGGCCGCGCGTCGCGCCCGGATTCAGCGCGCGCAGGAGCACGATGACACAGATGACGGGCGCACAAGCCCTGGTAAGCATGCTGCACCGGCATGGCGTGGACACGCTGTTTGCGCTGCCCGGTTATCAGAACGATCAACTGTTTAACGCGCTGCACGACGCGCGCGGGACGGCGGACGAGATCCGCGTGTTGCATACACGGCATGAGCAAGGCGCGGCGTATATGGCCTATGGCTATGCCCAGGCGACCGGACGTGTGGGCGCCTTTGCTGTGGTGCCCGGTCCAGGCATGCTGAACACCACTGCAGCGCTTTCAACCGCCTATGCGGCCAACGCGCCGGTGCTGTGCATTTCGGGCCAGATTCCGACCGGCACGATTGGCCGCGCTTGGGGTCAACTGCACGAGATTCCAGATTCGCTGGCGGTGATGCGCTCGCTCACGAAGTGGACAGAGCGTGCGGCCACGCCGGCTGAATTGCCCGCGCTGGTCAATGAGGCCTTTCGCCAAATGCACACCGGCCGCCCGCGCCCGGTGGCGCTTGAAGTGCCGATGGATGTGCTGGCTGCACAAGCCGATGTCATGCTGACCGAAGCGCCAACGTCGTACGCGCCGCAGCAGCCACGTGAATCCGATATTGCGCGCGCGGCGCAGCTGTTGACGCATGCCAAGCGGCCGCTGATCATGATCGGAGGCGGCGCGGAAGATGCGGGAGCCGATCTGTTGGCGCTGGCAGAGCTGTTGCAAGCACCGGTGGTTTCAAACACAAACGGCCGCGGTGTGGTGAGTGATCGGCACTATCTCGGCCTGCCCGGTCCGGGCGGGCACAAGCTGTGGGCCGAAGCCGATGTTGTGCTGGCTGTGGGCACGCGGCTGCAACGGCCGCTGCAGCAGTGGGGCGCCGATGACGCGCTGACGCTGATCCGCATCGATATTGACCCCGAAGAGATCGATCGCATTCGCAAGCCGACGCTGGGCATTGTGGCCGATGCCGGCGCGGCGTTGGCCGCGCTGAGCGCCCAGGTGCGCGCGCTTGGCGTGACGCGCGCCTCGCGCCAGCAGGAGCTTGGAGCATTGCGCGAAGAGTTGGACGAAACGTTTTCGAAAGTGCAGCCGCAGTACGACTTTGTGCGGGCGATCCGCGCCGGACTGCCGGACAACGGCATTTTTGTTGAGGATTTGACGCAGGTGGGCTATGCCTCGCGCTACATGCTGCCCTCGTATTTGCCGCGCACGCACATCAATTCGAACTATCAGGGCACGCTGGGCTATGGCTTTGCCGCCGCGCTGGGCGCAAAAGTGGCGCATCCCGACCGGCCGGTGTTGTGCGTGTGCGGCGATGGCGGCTTCATGTATACGGTGCAGGAGCTGGCCACCGCTGTTCAGCATGAGATCGGCGTGGTCGTGGCGGTATTTGCCGATGGCGCATTTGGCAACGTGCAACGCATGCAAAAGCACGATCACGGCGGGCGTGTGATCGCGACGGAGCTGCGTAATCCGGATTTTGTAAAGCTGGCCGAAGCGCATGGCGCCGCCGGTGAGCGGGTGACTGGCCCAAGCGAGTTGCTGGCTGCGTTGCGCGCGGGCTTTGCGCGTCGCGGGCCGACGGTGATCGAAATCCCGGTGGGTGAGATGAGCCCGCCATGGCCATACATCATGATGCCGCAGGTGCGCGGATAGGTGTTGAGTGCGCACCATCGCCGGAGGGTGTGCCCACCCTGGGAGGTTGGGGCACCCGCAGCGCTTTCGCCAAGGCCACGGCGGTGGGGGATGACCACCTCGAATGCATCGCCTAATTCGCGCTGAAACACAAAGTTTTTCGAGGGATGTTGCCAATGGCTGCCGTGCATCAGCAGCAGGCGTGGGCCTTTGCCAGAGATATCCACATGCAGACCCTGTGGCGCTCCGGAGCGCGAATCATTCGAAATCATGAGGCTGTTTTCTAAGCGATCTAAGCCAACCTTCAGGCAAACCAGTTAGCGTAATACTGACTGGTCAGTATTATAGGGGCCGCAATAGCCATGAAAATAAAACCCGCAGCCAGCCCGGAGCAGGATGGCGCCGTTGTCGGAACACGCGAGCGCATCCTCGACGCCGCGCTGAATATTTTCTCGCACAAAGGTTTTCATGAAACGCGCCTGGATGAGATCGTCGATGAAGCCAAAACCTCAAAGGGCTCGATCTATCTCTACTTTCCAAACAAAGAGCAATTGTTTCTGGCGCTGGTCGACCAATTCGCCAATTTGCTCGAACGCCGCGTCAACGACGCCATCTCCACGGAGTCAAGCGGAATCGAGCGCGTGCGCGCGGCCTTGATCGCCGTAGTGGAGACTTTTGGCAAATATCGCATGCCAGCCAAGATCATGCTGGTCCAGGCCGTGGGGCTGGGCAGCGTATTTGAGAAGAAACGCCGCGAAGTCACCGATCGTTTTGCACAGCTGATCAAAACGCACTTGGACGAGTCTGTGGCGATGCGGCATATCCCGCAAACCGACACCGAGGTGGCAGCCCACGCATGGATGGGCGCGATCTACAACTTGATGATCCAGTGGGTCTACACCGGAGAGCCGACCTCCGAACGCATCGTCGAGACCCTGGTGCCGTTGCTGCTGAGGAGCGTGGGGTATGAGCGCGCCTGAACGCCTGCGCGATGACGATGGCGGCACAACGCCGTCCATCGAAGCGCGCCGGCTCATCAGCCTTTCCACGCCAGCGCCAGAAATTACGCTGGCCGGGTTTTTGCGCCATGCACGAGGCGCGCCGCGCTTTTGTTGGGACAATGCGCGTGAAACCAGTGCCTATGCCGCAGCCGGCGCGGCCCTCGAAATTTCAGGTTGGGGGGAAGCGCGCTTCGACAACATCGGCCGCCAGGCGCGCGCGCTATTTGACGGCGCGTTGATCCCAGCAAACCAACCGATGGCCGCGCCGAGGCTGTTCGGCGGGTTTGCCTTTCGCGACGACTTTCTGCCCGACCGCGCCTGGGCCGATTTTCCGCCGGCGCACTTTGTGCTGCCGCATTTTCAATTGGCACGGGCTGGCGGCGAGGCCTGGCTGACGATCAACGCGCTCGCGCCCTGGGACGATGATCCAGCCCTGTTGTTGCCAGAGCTGGCCGCCGCGCTGGAGGCCAAACGAAACGCCCTTGAAACTGAGATCTTGTCCGACGCGCCGGCGCCCCATCTCACCGCGCTCGACTTTCCCATGTCGTATGAAGACTGGACGCGCGCCATTGTTGCGTTGACTGGCGAAATGACCGGACCGGATCGCACGCTTGAAAAAGCAGTGCTGGCGCGCGCCGCCGAGGCGCATTTCGATCGCGCGCCGGATGTCGACCGGGCGTTGTCCTATTTGGCCGAACGCTATCCCGGCACTTATCGGTTTTTGTTTGAGCCGCGGGCGGGACATGCGTTTTTTGGCGCCACGCCCGAATTGCTGGTGCGGGTGAATGGCGCGCGGCTGGAAACGATGGCGCTGGCAGGCAGCATTGGCCGCGGCAAGACGCCGGCCGAAGACGCGCAGCTTGGCGCCGAATTGCTGGCAAGCGTGAAAGACCGCACCGAACACGCGATAGTGATCAAGGCCATTGAACAGGCACTGCAACGGTTTTCGAGAGCGGTGCACACAGGCGACACTGGTTTGCTCAAGCTAAGCAACATTCAGCATTTGCATACGCCGCTAACCGCCGAGCTTGATGGGCGCCCCGGTGTGCTGCCGTTGGTGGAAGCGTTGCATCCCACGCCTGCTCTGGGTGGGCAGCCGCGCACGCGCGCCATGACCGCGATTGCCGAGCAGGAGCCAGTGACGCGCGGCTGGTATGCCGGACCGATCGGCACGCTCGACGCCAATCTGGACGGCGCATTCGCCGTGGGCATTCGTTCCGCTGTGGCTGAGAGTACGCAGCAACGCGCATGGCTGTATGCCGGCTGCGGCATCGTGGCTGCCAGTGAGCCCGAGCGGGAATGGCGGGAATCGGCGCTGAAATTCAAGCCGATGCTCGAAGCGCTGGGCATCCGGGAGGGGCAGTGACGCGATGAATCGCAACACGCTGCAGGCGGAGCTGTTGGTCGAGGCGCTGATTGGCGCGGGTGTGCGGCATGTCTGTCTGTCGCCGGGGTCGCGCAACACGCCGCTGGTGATGGCGTTTGCCAGTCGCGAGGATGTGCGCGTGACGTCGCACCTGGACGAGCGCTGTGCGGCCTTTTTTGCGCTCGGCATCGGCGTAGCCACAGGCGTGCCGGCGGTGCTGGTGTGCACATCAGGATCGGCTGCGGCCAATTATTTCCCCGCCATCGTCGAAGCGCATCAATCGCGCGTGCCCATGATTGTCGTCACCGCCGACCGGCCCCACGAGCTGCGCCACAGCGGCGCCAATCAGACCATAGATCAGATCAAGCTGTTTGGCGGCTATGCGCTGTGGAGCGTCGATTTGCCTTTGCCCGAAGCCGTGCCCACCGCGCTGGCCATGCGCAATCTGCGCAGCACAGCCGCGCGCGCGGTGGCGATCGCGGCGGGCGAGCGCCGGGGCGTGGTGCATTTGAATGCGCCGTTTCGCCCGCCGCTGGAACCCACGGCCGTTGCGGGTGATGTCGTTTCGCCACAAACAACGGAAGCGCTGGTGAAGATCGCTGCGCCTGCACCACGCGCACCGGATGCGGGGCAGATCGAAACAAGCGCCGCGCTGATCAAGCAGTTTGCGCGCGGCGTGATTGTGTGCGGCCCGGGCTGTCCAGACGACGGCTTTCGCGAGCGCGTGCTCGATCTGGCGGAAGCGGCAGGCTATCCAATTCTGGCGGACGCGCTCTCAGGTGTGCGCTTTGGGCCAGGCCGGGCGGGCGCGCTGGTGAGCGGCGCATATGAAACTTACTTGCATCCGCAGAGCGCGATTGGCAAAGCGCTGCCCAAACCGGAGCTGGTGGTGCGCTTTGGCAATGTGCCAACCTCCAAATGGTTGAACCAGTTTCTGGACGACGCCAATCCCCAAGCTGTGCTGCACATCAGCGCCGAGGGGGTGTGGGCGGATGACAGCCATCGCCTGACGCATTTGGTCCAAGCCGATCCGGGCGAATTTGCGCGCCAGCTTGCGCAGGCGTGCGCAGAAGGTGCGCAGCGCGTGAGCGAACTGGACGCTTATCGTGCTGCAGAACGCGCTGCGGCAGATGCATGGCAGCAGGCGCTGGCCGCAGGTGCGTGGTTTGACGCGGTGGCTGTGCACGATGTGATCCATCTGCTGCCGGAAGATGCGACGTTGTTTGCGGGCAACAGTTTGCCGGTGCGGCATGTCGATCAGTTTGGAGCGTCGGGCGGCAAGCGGCTGTGCGTGCACGCCAATCGCGGGGCATCGGGCATCGATGGCAATATGTCGACGGCGCTGGGCATCGGCCATGCGCGGCCCGGGCGCGCGCTGGCCGCAGTGCTCGGCGATGTCACGCTGTATCACGACATGAACGGGCTGCTGGCCGTGAAGCGCTGCGGCGTGCCGGTCACGCTGGTGCTGTTAAACAACAACGGCGGCGGCATTTTTCGGCGGCTGGCGGTGAAAGATTTTGATCCGCCCTTCACCGAGTATTTCACCACGCCGCACGGGCTGAATTTCGAACCGGTGGCGCAGCTGTATGGGTTGGGCTATGTGCGGGCGCGCGACCGCGCGCATTTTCGCGAGACGTTTGCCGCCAGCGTGCGCTCGGGCGCATCGACGATGATCGAAGTCGCCACGGACGCACAGACGGACTTTGATGCGCGCGCTGCGGTGATTCTGGCCGCCAGCGCGAGTTTTCGATAAAGAAGTGCAGAGGAATGGAAAATGAGCAAGACAAAAGACACATTGGGGCGCTTTAAGCCGACGCTTTCGAAGCTCGTGAAGTGGAGCGAGGCGAAGGTGTATGAAGACATCACGTATCACAAGGGCGGCGGGATTGCGCGAATCGCCTTCAACCGTCCGGAGAAGCGCAATGCGTTTCGGCCCCTGACGATCGACGAGATGGCGGAAGCGTTGCTCGACGCCTGGCAGGATGAGTCGATCGGCGTGGTGATGCTGACCGGCAACGGACCCAGCCGCAAAGATGGCAAGCATGCATTTTGTTCCGGCGGTGATCAAAGCGTGCGCGGGCACGCCGGGTATGTCGGCGGTGATGGGCGCGCGCGATTGAACGTGTTGCAGTTGCAGCGCTACATCCGGACGATTCCCAAGCCGGTGATTGCGGCGGTGAGCGGCTATGCGATTGGCGGCGGTCATGTGCTGCATGTGATCTGCGATTTGAGCATCGCCGGCGAGAACGCGGTGTTTGGGCAGACCGGTCCGATTGTGGGCAGCTTTGATGCCGGGTTCGGGTCGAGCTATTTGGCGGCGATCGTGGGACAAAAGAAGGCGCGCGAAATCTGGTATTTGTGCCGGCAGTATGACGCCAGGCAGGCGCTTGAGATGGGGTTGGTGAACACCGTGGTGCCGGTGGATCAGGTGGAAGACGAGGCGGTGTGCTGGGCGAATGAGATGCTGGAGAAGAGCCCAATTGCGTTGCGGTTCTTAAAGGCTGGCCTAAATGCCGAGCTGGACGGACAGACCGGCATTCAGGTGCTGGCTGGCGACGCCACGATGCTTTATTACATGACCGAAGAGGGCAGCGAAGGGAAGAAC
>JANMNW010000523.1:0-7258 GCA_031368515.1 Chloroflexota bacterium | reverse complement strand
CTGGTGCCGCAGCAGCGCATTTTCGGCGATCAGATCGGCCTTGCTGCGTGATAGGTCGAGGACAGCGGTTGCCAGAATCGATGCTGATGCCGGTCGAAGCAGGGTTCTGACGATTCTGTGGACTAGATCGCCAATGCCGGCGACAGTCCTCTGCGCGATTCCAGTAACGTCATAACTGGTCATGGCTGCCATTCTCGCAGGCCAAGGGGGCTCTCAAATCCCGTCAGACCAGCTTGATCAGCCATATTTGGCCGCGGATAATCCGATGTAGCCAGGACAAGCCAGCACAAGCCAGTACAGACGGATCAGGTCAAATTGCCAGCACAGCTCGGCCCAATGCGCTACTGGCCCAGCATCACTCCGTTGGATCAGAACACCGCCGAGGTCGAAGAGCAAAGCTTTGATCACGACGCTTGCTCAGCCGCAGGGTCCGGCAGCCCCGTGCGCGCATATGCCAGCATCTGGCTAACCGACATGAGTGCGCCTTCGGCACAAAGCTCGTCAAAGCGCGCCTGGCCAAGTTGTTCGGTTAACAGCGCGACCGTGCGTTCGCGGTTCTTGCGCGAGGCCGGCGCAATGCGAACACCACATCGACCGCGCAGTGCCTCAGACGCTCCCCACATCACCGCGCCACGCTCCGGTTCTTCATCAAGGACCAGCGCGCCGGCGAGGGTGGCGAGAACCCAGGCAGTCACCATTTTGTCGCCTGCGGCTTCACACAAGCGCAAGCACTTTTCTGAAAGCGGCAGCACGGCGTTTATGTCTTGCACCATGAGCGCGCACTCCGCGAAACTTGCGGCGTTCATCCGCCGATACCAGTCTCGTTGAAACGCTCGTGCACCGAAGTGAGCAACTGGATCACACTCATCACTTCGTGCGAGAAGCACTCGAGCGGCATCAACATTGCCGTCGAGCATCTCAACCTGGGCATGATGATTGAGCAGCCAGGCTTGGTGTACGAGGTTTTGGGCCAAATCCGCATATGGGTGACTTGCATACTCTCGATGTGCAGCTTGCACCAGTCGGTAGGCTTCGCTTACATCTTCTGCAGCGACTGCAACTGCAATCGCGGTCGTATAAGTGTGCGCGGCTTCGGCCGGGTTGCCGCTCGCTACAAGCAATTTCCGCGCTTCGTCGAGATAGGTTTTTGCTAAATATATCTCGCCGCGTTCTCGCGCACTCACAGCAAATGCCGGGAGAATGAGCGCCAGTTCGTTTGAAGAGTCGTCTTCTCGATATAGTCGCAGCACCTCTTGTTCATAGATATGTGCCTTCCGATGTTCTCCAAAATAAGAATAGGTGCTAAACATCATCCCAAGCAGCTGGAGCGTTGGTCGGGTGTCAAGAGCCGATAGATCAAGTAGGGTCTCTGCCCGCTGAATCCAACCCATCATCTCCAGCGGCACCAGGGGCGTTACCCAAATTAGCCCAGCTTCACGCGACGTCATTGATGACGAATTGCTTTGTATCCAGCGCATCGCTGCGCGCCAAGTGTCTTTGGCATCCAACAACCAGAGTGGATAGTCCGACCTGTCTCTGGCCAAATACTCGACCAACCGCTCGTGCCACGTCTCGCTCTCACCCGCCTCGGCCAGCTTCGCCAACGCGTGCTCGCGCATCGTCTCCAGCATGCCAAAGCGCGATTGCCCGGTGCTAAATTCGCCGCGCACCATCAGATTCTTCTCGACCAGCGCACCCGCGCCCGCTGCCGGATCGAGCGCCAATCCATCGGCTTGGCAGAACGTCTCGATCGCCTCCAGCGGACAGCCACCCGCAAATACGCTCAGCCGTCGATACAGCGCTTGCTCCTCCGGCGTGAGTAATCCATAGCTCCAATCCAGCGTCGCCTGCAACGTGCGATGCCGCGCCGGCAGGTCGCGTGACCCACCAGACAACACGCTCAGCCGCTTGTCGAGCCGCTCCAGCAATTCTTTCGGTGTAAATAATGCGATGCGCGCCGCCGCCAGCTCGATCGCCAACGGCAACCCATCCAGCTTGCGGCAGATCGCCGCGATCGTCGCCCGGTCATCCGCCTGAAAGCCCGGTTTGATCTGCTGCGCACGCTGCACAAACAGCCGCACTGCCGCGCCGTCATCGTCCAGCGGCAGCGGCGCCACGTCGTAACGCTGCTCGCCCGTCACCTTGAGCGGCTCACGGCTGGTGACGATGACTTTCAGCTTTGGCGCTTCCGCCAGCAGCTGCACAACATTCGGAGCGGCCTCCAGCACCTGCTCGAAGTTGTCCAGCGTCAGCAGCATCTGCTGCTCGCGCAGGTGGTCCTGCACGGTTGTCAGCAACGGCTGATCGGCGCGTTCTTCCGCGCCAACGGCTTTGGCAATGATCGCCAGCACGACTTCGGGGGATGTCATCGCTGCCAGCTCGACGTAGACGGCGCCATCGGCAAACACATCGGCTGCCTGGCGCGTCAGCTCGATGCCCAGCCGCGTCTTGCCCACCCCGCCCGGCCCGACCAACGTCAACAGCCGCGTCTCCGGGCGTTTGAGCAGTTTCTGCAGCGCGTTCAGATTCTCGGCACGGCCGATCAGCTCGGTCAGCGGTTTAGGCAGGTTGCTGATGCGCGCCAGGCCGCGCTTGCCACCGCCAACCGCGAACGCCACAAACGCGTCGTGACGCTCATCGGGGATTTCGAGCGCACCCGCCAGCAGACCGGCGATCTGCTTCGATGGCTTCAATACCCCGGCTTCGATCTTGCGCACCGTCTCCGGCGAGTAGTTGATGCGCCGCGCGACATCGCCCTGCGTCAGATCGAGCTGCGACCGGCGCTGTTTGAGCCAGGGACCGAAGGGAGGGTTGAAGTTGAGCGTCATGTGCACCGGTAGCGACCGGCATACCGGTTCTTATACCGCTTTTTCGCTGTCTTCTACCGCTGGCGAAGCCTAAAACGATGCCGTCAGTAATCAAAGTTCAGCTTTCACACAGGAGACAAATCATGACCCAGACACAAGTTTTTGCAAACACGGCGATCAAAACCGGTCTGACGCGCACAATCGCCCTCGGCGCGGTGGCGCTGATGATGGCGGCGGCCATCCTCGCCTTCGTCAACAGCGCGCCCACACGTGCAACGCCGATCACTGCCGCGCCGCTGGCGCCGGTGATCGACAAGTGCAACCCCAACCGCCCAGCAGGGGTGTGGTTTCCGCAGCAGGTCGAGGCCGAGTTCGCCAGGCAGTGCGATCGATAGACGGCGTGAAACAGAGATGCCATCTCTTGAAGAGATGGCATCTCTGTTTCACTACTACGGCACATCCGGCGGCAGCTCGAGCTCATAGTCATAGCCGCCGGGAGCATGCCGCATGTATGGATCAGCTTCCGGGCCGGGTGGCGTTGGCTGCGCCGCGCCAGTCATCATGGCCAGTGACCGGCCAATGTCGCTGGTGAACGCGCGCACTTGTGTAGCCACGGCCACACCCAACACCAATATGACGATCAGCGTCACCGCATTGGGGCGTTTTTGCGATTGTTTCATAGCGCTCCTTGTGCTGTATGCCATGCCGGATGCAAGAACATCCGGCATGGCTGCGTTCGCGGTCTGTTACTCAACCGGCGCATGCTGCAGATACGAGTCGGCCTCGGGACCGGGCACGGTCAGGTCGATGCTGCGCAGATCGACGCCGGGCAACCATGTGTTCTGAGCAGTTGCGGCGGGCGCGGCGCGATGCTCAAAGTAAGGATCGGCCTCCGGCCCGCGCGGATTGATCGAGATCTGCCGCAGGTCCTTGCCTGCCAGCCACACCGACTTGGTCGCCGGCGTGTAGTGCTGCAGATATGGGTCGGCTTCCGGGCCAAAGGGCCGGAAGCTGAGCTCGCGCTGCGCGGGGCTGGGATACACAGGCGTCACGATCCCGGCGGCTTGCACGGTGGCGGCGATGGCAAACGCAGACGCAACTGTTGCGACGATCGAGAGTTGGATTTTCTTGTTCATGGCTTTGTTTTTCCTCTTGTGCTTGGGGTTTTCTTTCTTTTTCTCGCCGTTTGGCGTGCCATCACATTACCGGCCGCCTTGTTACCAAAGGTGACTAACCGTGTCACCGGCGTGTCAGAGCGCTTGACACACATTGATCGCGAGGGATGCCATGTCTTTGCGAGATGGCATCTGTCCAATCGGAAAAATTGGTTCTACAATCGCAGCTAAGCTGCTCAGAAACTGGGCTAACGCGCTTCTCATTACGGGGTCATTCCGAGCAATAGCAAGGAATCTCATTGGCGAAAGCATCAGAAGGCTTGTGCAATACGAGATCGCTCGCTTCGCTCGGGATGACCATTCTGTTTCTGCCACGGTATTGGCCGCAGCGGCCCTTTCAACTCAGGAGGACGGTATGCCTGCCACATCCGCTCACGCCCGGCCCGCAACAACCTTTGGCGATCTGCTGCGCCATTTGCGCCAGCGCGCGCGCATGACCCAGGACGAGCTCGGACTCGGCGTGGGCTACTCCCGCGCCCACATCGCGCGGCTGGAGAACAATCAGCGCTTGCCCGATCCCAGCGCCGTCCGTGCGCGCTTCTTCGAGCCGCTCGACCTGAAGCCTGACTCACCCAAAGCCGCACAGCTTGTGATACTGGCCACCGCCGCGCATGACAGTGGCAACACGGACGAGATTGAGCCCGAACGCCAGACACCCAACAACCTGCCCTACCCGGTCACCACCTTCGTCGGCCGAACGGAAGCGCTGGCCGAGCTACAACGCCTGCTGCCCACGACGCGCCTTCTCACTCTCACCGGCGTCGGCGGCACCGGCAAGACACGCCTCGCCCTCGAACTCGCCACCCGTGTGCTCGACGACTTTCCCGACGGTGTGTGGCTGGTCGAGTTGGCGCCGGTGGCTGATCCGGCGCAGGTGGGGCAGACCGCGCTAACGGCAGTCGGAATTCGCGACACAGCCGGCATGACGCCCACGGCCGCATTGGTCGATGTCCTGCGGAACCAAAGGTGCCTGCTGTTCCTGGACAACTGCGAGCATGTGCTCGAAGCCTGCGCGGCACTCTCCGACGCAGTAATGCGCGGATGCAAAAACACAAGCTTGCTTGCCACCAGCCGGGAGTCGCTGGGCATCGCCGGTGAGCAAGGATGGCGGGTGCCGTCTCTGTCATTACCGGCGCCCGATGCGCAGGTCACGCCCGAACGGCTCATGCGCTTTGAAGCCATTCAGCTGTTCGTGCAGCGCGCCAGATTGGTCTCACCCAACTTCGGCTTGGCGCAAGGGAACAGCGATACCATTCGCCAGATCTGCCAGCGCCTTGACGGCATTCCACTTGCCATCGAGCTCGCCGCCGCCCGCATCAGAGCCATGACGCCCGGAGAGATCGCGCAACGGCTAAGCGACCGCTTTCGCCTGCTCACCGGCGGGAGCCGCACTGTCCTGCCGCGCCAGCAAACGCTTCAGGCGCTGATCGACTGGAGCTACAAGCTGCTGACTGAAACCGAGCAGCGTCTGTTCTGCCGGTTGTCCGTGTTCTCCGGCGGCTGGTCGATTGCTGCCGCCGAGGCGATCTGTTCCGGCGATGGCGTCGAAACGCACGATGTGCTGGAGATGCTGCTGCGCCTGGTCGACAAGTCCCTGGTAATTGCCGACAACAGCGGGGTCCAGACACGGTATCGCTTTCTGGAATCGGTGCGCCAGTTTGCGCAAGATGCATTGGCGCAGAGCGCTGATAGCGAACAGATTCGCAATCGGCATGCGCACTATTACGCGGACATCGGCAAGGCGTTCAAAGACACGATTCAGGCAAGCAATCAAGATCAAGTCGCCATTCTGGCGACATACGGGCCAGAGCTTGACAATATCCGTCGCGCGCTGGACTGGACCGCAGAAACGCAGCAGACCGAGCTCTGCATCAAGTTGCTAGACACTTATCCCGATCTCTTTGTCGCGCGGTCGGTACGTGAGGAACCGCAGACATGGGGCGAAGCCGTGCTGGCGCAAGCGCGCGAACAGGGCAATCTCAGATTGCAGGCGAACGTGCTGATCTTGCTGCTCCCGATGTATTACCACACCGATCAAGATGCCAAACACGGCGGGGCACTCAACAATCTGCTTGAAATCGGCCGCAACCTGAATGACGACGACCTGCTCGCTAACGTTGAGCGCTGGTTGCTAGCCGAAGCAGTGAGGCAGCAGGATCGACCGTCGATGGAACGGCATCATGCTAACTGGCTAGAGGCAGTGAAAATAGCTAAGCACATTGATGAAGCATACATAGAAGAGGCGAGGATGTTTCATCAAGCCGAGACGGCTCTTATAGATGGCAATTTTGAGATATACCGCGATGGACAACGTTGGTTCTATGAGGAATCACACCGGCAGTTCGGCAAAATGCAGACATCTGCCAATGCCAGGCGATATGGCTACGCGCTGATTCTGACGGGTGAATTTGGCCCTGCCCACGACAAGCTTCGAGAAAGTCTGATCGACAATTACTCACTTGGCGACAGTCACGCCGTTGCGGCAAGTTTCTGTGCCTTTGCAGCACTTGCCATCGCAGTACGAGATCCACGCCGCTGTGCGCGCTTGCTCGGCGCTAGCGACGCCATTCTCGAAAAGCTTCACACACGGCTGATGCAATGGGATCGCGCTCGCATCAAGCGCACGATGCAGAAACTCAACGAGCAGCTTGATGCCAAGTCACAGAGCAATGCCCGCGCAGAGGGCTATGCAATGTCACTTGAGGAGGCGATGGCTTACGCTCTCGACACGCCGGCTACAGTCCAGGAGAAGCCATGACAACGCCTATACCGGTAGCAACCTTCGGCGAGCAGCTGCGCCATTTGCGCCAGCGCGCGCGCATGACTCAGGACGAGCTCGGCCTCGCCGTGGGCTTGTCGTGGCTACTCATCGTCATCCGCACCGATTCAGCAGGTCAAGCCGCTCGCCGATACTCGTGGTGCAAGCCGTTGAGCACAGGAACGCTGATGATTTTGCCTGCCCCTTGCACCGGCGGCCCGCACGGTATCCCCTGACCTATGACTTGATGATCCGCTGAAGCTGGCACTCTCCGAACATCAATATGTGATCCAGACTGTACTGGCTATTTTTTCAATCCAGGCGCATCAGCTCTCATAATCACTGTCAAAATCTCTGAGCTGTGCTGGCTACTTTTCGTCGTCCGCACTGATTCAGCATGTCAAGCCGCTCGCCGGTACTCGTGATTCAAGCCGTTCAGCACGGGAACGCTGATGATCGCGCCCGTTCCTTGCATCGGCGGTCCGCACGGTATCCCCTGCCCTATGCCCTGATGAGGC
>JANMNW010000510.1:0-11885 GCA_031368515.1 Chloroflexota bacterium | reverse complement strand
GAGATTTTGTAAAGATTGGGCGATTGCAGCCGTCGATGTATTTCGTCGCGCACATAGCGCATATGCCTAATAGGGTCAGAGCCAGCTGCGACGCCTGCGTACCTCTATTTGCCCTTAGCTGGCACCCGGCAGTTGAGTCTTTCGAGATCGAAATTACGTCACACAAGATTGGGGGACATGATGCAATTTAGACAGCAGCACGTAAAGCCATTTCACAACACACCGCAACATCACCGCGGCCAACACGCAAGAAAATGGCTTGAGCCGTTTTTGAGCCTGATCGTTTTGCTATCGATGACCTTTGGGGCGCCAGCCGTGCCGGCCTACGCCGGACCCTCGCCAACCGGGGCGACGATCGCGTCCGATCTTGAAGACTATGCGCCCGGGTCCTTTGTCACGCTAACGGGCGCGGGCTGGGCGCCCGGCGAGGCTGTGCATATTTTTGTCAATGACGACGCTGGTCAATCGTGGAGCCTGAACACCAATCCGGATCCCATCGCCGATGCCAGTGGCGCGCTGTTTTATCAGTTTCAGCTGCCTTATACCTTCATCGCAAACTATTCGGTGACGGCAACCGGCGCGACCTCGGGCCTTGCCACGGCAGCGTTTACCGACGCCAATTCATCTGCCAACTTGGATCAGTGCGCGAATGATCCGGCCCCGTCGCCAAATACGGATGGGTGCAGCGCGAGCGCCACCGATTGGGTTAATGGGAACCTGGGAGCGTCCAAATCTGTCTATTTGGAAGGCGATTCCATACCGTATCGGCTGGTATTTGACAACCTAAGCCTTGCCTCGCACACCGTTACGATTGAATGGGACACGACCAAGAGCGGCACACATGCGCTTGATTACCTTACTTCCTACAATCGCACCGTAGCCACGGCCAATCCGTGCCTCGGCGTCAGCGCCTGCAACGCCGCCGTTTTTAACACCTTTGCAATCCCGAAAGATCCGCAGGTCGATAACGGCGCGGGCAGCCCGATCAGCCAACTCGCAGGCGTTTTCACATTGTTTGGCGGGACGATTACCGGGGTTAGCGCGTACGCGTATCCCGGTGGCGCGGGCTTTGCCGGCGACAAAACGGCGCGCATCACCATCACATTCGTTGCATCCAGAGCCAATCCAGTTCTGGCTTGGGGCGGACATATCGCAACACGCAATGACTGGGGGCTGGGCAACTCGGCCGTTGCCATTTCCGGTTCTCCTTACCACACGGCGTTGAACAATCTGGACGGTGCGGGCGGCAACCAGGATCGCTCGCTGTCGGCTGACGCGGTGATCTTCCCTGCCTCAATCACAACTATCAAGGATGCGACACCGAACAGCGCCACGCCTTTTCAGTTCACTGCGTCACCAGCACCCTTGAGCAACTTTAGTCTGGTCGATGATGGCACCGCTGCAAATACAAAGGTGTTTGCGAACATTATCGATTTCAAAGCGTACTCTGTGGCTGAAACAGTTCCCGCGGGTTGGACGTTGACTGGCATTGTGTGCTCGGTTACGAGCGTCAATGGTGGCACCCAGACTGTTACGCCGCCTTCGGTGAGCATCAACCTCAAAGAAGGCGAGAATGTAACTTGCACGTATAACAACAGCCGCGATACTGGTTCGCTCAAGCTCAGCAAAACCCTGAGCGGCGGGCCGGCCGGTTACAGCGGCCCGTTCACCATCAACTACGACTGCGATGGAACAGCGTTCGATGGCTCGGTCAGTGTGTCCGCCGGTGGATCGCAGACGATCAATGGCATTCCGACAGGAACAAGCTGCACGATCAATGAGACTTTGCCAACCGCACCCGCGGGTTACACCTTTGGCACGCCGACTTTCAGCCCGGCCGCAACTGTGCAAGTCACAACCAAAGGGTCCACAGTCGAAGTAACGACCAACAACACCCTCTCTCTCAACCAAGGCTATCTGAAGATCACGAAATCGTTCGATCCGCTGAGCTCGGGCTTTGGTGGAACGTTCGCCATTGTTTACAACTGTGGCGCAGGTTCAGTCACAGCCAACTTGGCTGCGGGAGCATCGACAACTGTTGGACCGTTCGCTACCGGCACTCAATGCACAGTAACAGAACCGACATTGCCCGCCGCGCCGGCAGGCTGGACATTTGGCACACCGGTTGTCACCGGGAGTCCGGCAACAATCGGCGCCGGCAACGCGGCCGCGGCGGTCCAGGTAACCGTGGCCAACTCCATCAGCCGTGACCAAGGTTATCTGAAGATCACGAAGTCGTTCGATCCGCTGACATCGGGTTTTGCCGGAACGTTCGCCATAGTCTACGACTGCGGCGCCGGACCACTGACGGTCAACTTGGCTGCAGGCGCATCGACCTCCGTCGGACCGTTGAACACTGGCACTCAGTGCACGGTGACTGAACCGACGCTGCCTGCCGCTCCGGCCGGATGGACATTTGGCACACCGGTTGTCACCGGCAGCCCGGCCACCATCGTCAAGGGCGATGCGGCCACGGCCGTTCAGGTGACAGTGGCCAACTCGATCAGTCGTGACCTGGGCTATTTGAAGATTACGAAATCGTTCGATCCATTGACCTCGGGCTTTGCTGGAACTTTCGCTATCGTCTATGACTGCGGTGCCGGACCGGTCACAGTCAACTTGGCGGCAGGTGCATCGACGACCGTCGGGCCATTCGGCGCAGGTACTCAATGCACCTTGACCGAACCGACGCTGCCCGCCGCGCCGGCAGGCTGGACATATGGCACACCGGTTGTCACAGGCAGCCCGGCCATCATCGTCAAAGGCGATGCGGCCGCGGCCGTTCAGGTGACAGTGGCCAACTCAATCTCACGCGAGGTAGGCTCGCTCAAGATCACAAAGATCACGAACAACCCAGATGGCGCCACGCTGCCGGCAGCTTTCACCGGCACCTATGACTGCGGCGTCGGCTACACCGGCTCCTGGAGTGTGGCAAATGGCGGCTCGCAGACAATCAATGGCATCCCAACAGGCAACACATGCTCGGTGACGGAAGATGCGCTGGCTTCCATCTCTGGCTACACCTGGGACACACCAAACTTCACGCCCTCCTCGATTGTGGTCAGCAGCAACGGCGGTACCTTTGAAATCGTTGTTGGCAACTCGATCACGCGTGATCGTGGTTATTTAACAATCGTCAAGAAAGTCGTCAATGACAATGGCGGAAGCGCCACAGTTGGCGACTTCGGCCTGGCTTCGAGCGCCGGAACGCTCACGTTTGACGGTGGCGCGGCCTCTGGCAACACGACGACCTACACCAGCCAGAAGATTACCGTTGGCACAGGCGACTACAGCCTGACGGAAAACGATGTTGCCGGCTATGGCGAGGGCTCCTGGTCTTGCACAGGCAACGCCGGTGCTATGACGCCATTGTTCAGCAGCGGTTCCGTCGCAATTGGCAAAGGAGAGGATGTCGTTTGCACGATAACCAACGACGATCAACAAGCGTATCTAACGCTGGTAAAGACCGTTGTCAATGACAATGGCGGCTCAGCTGGAGCTGACGCCTTTGCGAGGTTTATCGACGGCAACCTGGTGCAATGGAGTGTCGCAGTACCTGTGAATCCAGGGCCGCACACGGCGTCAGAAACCACGCTGGCTGGCTACACCGCCTCGAACTGGGGGGGTGACTGCGCGGCTAACGGAACGGTGTCAGTGTCGCTGGGACAGAGCAAGACCTGCACCATCACCAACGATGACATCGCGCCGAAACTGCATCTGCGCAAAGTGGTGATCACTGACAACGGCGGCGCTGCAACCGAGGCCGACTTCTCGCTGACCGCGGATGGCACAGGCTCCAACGATCTGTCGGGCATCAGCCCGGTGGATTCCGGCGCGAGCCTCAAGGCCGACACATGGGCATTGTCCGAGACATCGCTTGCAGGTTACAGCGCAAGCGCGTGGAGCTGTGTGGGCGGCACGCAAAGCGGCAACAGCATCAGCGTCGGTATCGGCGGCGAAGCCACCTGCACCATCACCAACGATGACATCGCGCCGAAGCTGCATCTGCGCAAGGTGGTGGTCAACGACAACGGTGGCACTGCAACCGAGGCCGACTTCTCGCTGACCGCGGATGGCACAGGTTCCAACGATCTGTCAGGCATCAGCCCGGTGGATTCAGGCGCCGGCCTCAAGTCCGACACCTGGACATTGTCCGAGACATCACTTGCCGGATACAGCGCAAGCACGTGGAGCTGCGTCGGCGGCACGCAGAGCGGCAACCAGATCACTGTTGGCATCGGCGGCGAAGCCACCTGCGCAATCACCAATAGCGACCAGCCCGCACACCTCAGGCTGGTTAAAACCGTGATCAATGACAACGGCGGTACGGCCGCGGCGATCGACTTTACACTGAGCGCGGCCGGTCCCTCGTCCATCTCCGGCGCAGGCGGCGTTGATTCCAATGTCAAAGCAGGCACCTACGTCTTGAACGAGACGAATTTGCCAGGCTACGCTGCACGAGCATGGATCTGCGTGGGCGACGGCGAAATGGTAGCGGGCAATGCGATCAAGCTTGCCTTGGGTGATAGCGCGACCTGCACCATCACCAACGACGACATCGCGCCGAAGCTGCATCTGCGCAAGCAGATCATCAACGACAACGGTGGCACTGCAACCGAGGCCGACTTCACGCTGACCGCGGATGGCGCCGGCGCGAACGATCTTTCGGGCCTTACCCCGGTGGATTCGTCCGCAACCTTGCAGGCCGACACATGGACGCTGTCCGAGAGCGGTCCTGCCGGCTACAGCGCAAGCGCGTGGAGCTGCGTGGGCGGCACGCAAAGCGGCAACAGCATCAGCGTCGCCATCGGCGGTGAAGCCACCTGCACCATCGTCAACAACGATCAGCCCGCGCACTTGACCCTGGTGAAGACCGTAACCAACGACGACGGCGGCAAGGCCATTGCGACCGACTTTACGCTCAGCGCCAGCGGCCCCACAGCGCTCTCCGGCGCAGGCGGCGCCGACGGCGATGTCAGCGCGGGCACCTACAACCTGTCGGAGACGACGCTGCCCGGCTACACAGCGGGCGCATGGAGCTGCGCGGGCGGCACGCAAAGTGGAAACAGCATTTCGCTTGCACTGGGCCAAAGCGCCACCTGCACGATCAACAACGATGATCAGGCTGCGCACCTGACGCTGGTCAAGATAGTGACCAACGACAACGGTGGCACGGCCGTCGCAACCGACTTCATGCTGAGTGCATCCGGCTCGACTCCGCTTTCGGGCGCGGGCGGCGCAAGCGCAAATGTCAACGCCGGCGTGTATCACTTGTCGGAACTGGGTGTAACTGGATACGCCGCCGGCACCTGGAACTGCGTAGGCGGCACGGTGCAAAGCAACGGTGTGATTGATCTCGCGCTCGGCGAATCGGCCATCTGCACCATCAAGAATGATGACATTCAGCCCAAGCTGACGGTGACCAAGATCGTCGTTAACAACAATGGCGGCACCAAGGTCATCGCCGACTTCCCGCTGAACGTTGGCGGGGTTTCGGTGAATTCCGGCGAACAGAACAGTTTCAACGCCGGGTCTTACACCGTGGGCGAGACGAATCTGCCCGGTTATTCGGCCAGCATCAGCGGCGACTGCGCCGCGGATGGGTCGGTCACCCTGGCTGTGGGCGACGTCAAGGCCTGCACGATTACCAACGACGATCAGGCGGCGACGCTGATCGTCAGGAAAGTTGTCGTCAACGAAAACGGCGGCACGAAAGTGGCGCAAGACTTCTCGTTCCAAGTGAACGGCAATGCGGCTGTGGCTTTCGAAGCCGATGGCGAGAACGTCCTGACAGTCGACGCCGGAACCTACAACGTAAGCGAGCCTGCCGCGGCCGGTTACACAACCAGCTACGTCGGATGCTCAAGCATCGTGATTCCGCCCGGCGGCACGGCCACCTGCACGATCACGAATGACGACATTCAGCCGAAACTGACGGTGACAAAGATCGTCACTAACGACAATGGCGGCACCAAGGCCGTGATCGACTTCCCGTTAAACGTCAGCGGGACGCCAGTGACATCGGGAGATCAGAACGGCTTCAACGCCGGTTCATACACGGTTGGTGAAACGAACCAGCCAGGTTATTCCGCAACCATCGGCGGCGATTGCGCCGCGGACGGCTCGATCACTTTGGCAGTTGGCGAGGTGAAGGCCTGCACAATCACCAACGACGACAGGACGGCGCATCTGAAGCTGGTCAAGAAAGTGCTCAACAACAACGGCGGCACGGCGGTGGCTGGCGACTGGACACTGACGGCAGACGGAGCGACCGACTATTCCGGCGCCGCAGGGTTCGATCTGGATGTGAACGCCGGCACCTATGCGCTGTCCGAGAGCACCGGTCCGGCAGGCTATACCGCCAGCCCTTGGAGCTGCTCCAACGGATCGAGTGTTGTGCCGGGAGTTGTCAAAATTGGGCTCGATGAGAGCGTGGTCTGCGAAATCGTGAATGACGACAATGCGCCACAGCTGACACTGGTCAAAACGGTGATCAACAACAACGGGGGCACAGCGGTTGCGAGTGATTGGACGCTGACGGCAGCGGGCTATGACCCGATATCGCCGGATGCGGGCACGTATGTGTTGTCTGAGTCCGGCCCGGCCGGGTACACCCAGACGTCGCTGACGTGCGACAACGCAATCGGGCCGGTCACGCAGGTGACACTCGGCCTGGGCGACAACGTCACCTGCACGTTTGTGAACGACGACATTGCGCCAAAACTGACGCTGGTCAAGACCGTGATCAACGACAACGGCGGCACGGCGGTTTCTACAGACTGGACGTTAACGGCGGCGGGCTATGACCCGGTTTCGCCAGACGCGGGAACATATGCGCTGTCCGAGTCCGGCCCGGCTGGATACACCCAGACATCGCTGACATGCTCAGATGCGCCAGGTGAGGTGACGCAGGTCACGCTCAGCTTGGGTGAGGATGTCACCTGCACGTTCGTCAACGACGACCAGTCGGCGCACCTGAAGCTGATCAAGACCGTGACCATCGACAACGGCGGCACGGCTGCTGCCGCCGATTGGACGCTGACGGCTGATGGAGCCAAAGACTACTCCGGTGCGGGCGGGTTTGATCTCAACGTGGACGCCGGAACGTACGCACTCTCCGAGAGCGCCGGTCCGGCCGGCTACACCTCTGGCGGTTTCGACTGCGGCGCGACGGTTACGCTGGCGCCCGGCGAGTACAAGACCTGCACCATCAACAACGATGACCAGACGGCACACCTGAAACTGGTCAAGACCGTGACCAACGACAACGGCGGCACGGCTGAGGCGACCGCTTGGACGCTGACGGCGGATGGAGCCAAGGACTACTCCGGTGCGGGCGGGTTTGATCTCGATGTGGACGCCGGAACCTACGCACTCTCCGAGAGCGCCGGTCCGGCCGGCTACACCTCCGGCGGTTTCGACTGCGGCACGTCGGTTACGCTGGCGCCGGGCGAGACCAAGACCTGCACGATCAACAACAACGATCAGACGGCGCATCTGACGCTGGTCAAGAATATTGTCAATGACAACGGGGGCACAGCAGCGGCGACTGGCTTTACGCTGAGCGCGTCTGGCCCGACGCCGATCTCGGGTGCAGGTGGCGCCGATGGCGATGTCAAAGCTGGCGTCTACGATCTGTCTGAAACCTCGCTGCCTGGCTACACAGCCAGCGGTTGGACCTGCTCGGGCGGGACCGTGCTCATGCCCGGCAAGATTCAGCTGGCGCTTGGACAGTCGGCAACCTGTGAAATCACCAACGATGATCGAACAGCGCATCTGACTCTGGTCAAGAAAGTGATCAACGACAACGGCGGCACAGCGGTTGCGGCCGATTGGATGCTGACGGCGGACGGAGGGATCGACTACTCCGGCGCGGGCGGGTTTGACAAAGATGTGAACGCCGGCAGCTATTCGCTGTCCGAGAGCGCTGGCCCGGCGGGCTATGCCGCTGGCACATGGAGCTGCTCAGGCGGCTCGAGCATGGTTCCCGGACAAATCGCGCTGAAGCTCGGCGAGAGCGCGGTCTGCGAAATCGTGAACGACGACATCGCGCCGAAGTTGATCGTGATCAAGCATGTGATCAACGATAACGGCGGCACAAAGACCGCGGCCGACTTCACGCTTGACGCCGGCGGAGCGAACGACTCACCGGATAACTTTGCGGGCGCGGAATCTCCCGGAACGGTGGTCACACTGGACGCGGGCTCCTATCAGGTTCAGGAAGAGCCGGTGGCCGGCTATGCGGCCAGCTACTCGGCCGACTGTTCGGGAACGGCTGTGATCGGCGCGACCAAGACCTGCACTGTTACCAACGACGATATCGCGCCGAAGCTGACGCTGGTCAAGACTGTGATCAACGACAACGGCGGCACGGCAACAGCCGGCGCCTGGACGCTGGCGGCGGCGGGGTATGACACCATTTCGCCAGATGCGGGCAAGTATGCACTGTCCGAGTCCGGTGGCCCGGCTGGCTACAACTTGACATCGCTGACCTGCTCGAACGCGACCGGCCAGGTGACGCAAGTCACGCTTGGGCTCGGTGAGAACGTCACCTGCACGTTTGTCAACGACGACAAGGCGCCCAAGCTGACGCTGGTCAAGACTGTGATCAACGACAACGGCGGCACGGCAGCGGCCAGCGCATGGACGTTGACGGCGGCGGGATATGACACCGCTTCGCCGGATGCGGGCACCTACAACCTGTCCGAGTCCGGTGGACCGGCTGGCTACAACTTGACATCGCTGACCTGCTCGAACGCGACTGGTCAGGTAACCAAGGCAACGCTTGGCCTGGGTGAGGAAGTCACCTGCACGTTCGTCAACGACGACATTGCGCCGAAGCTGCACCTGCGCAAAGTGGTGATAAACGACAACGGCGGCACCAAGACCGTGGCCGACTTTACGTTGACGGCCAATGGCGTAGGCACGAATGATCTTTCGGGCAGCAGCCCGGTCGATTCGGGCGCCGGCTTGAAGGCCGACACCTGGGCCTTGTCGGAGAACGCGGTGTATGGCTATACCGCCAGTGCCTGGAGCTGCGTCGGCGGCACGCAGAGCGGGAGCGACATCACGCTCGGCATCGGGCAGGAAGCCACCTGCACGATCACCAACGACGACCAGCCCGGCAAGATCATCGTGATCAAGAACGCCAAGCCGGCGAACGGCAGCTTCGCCTTCACCACCACTGGCACGGGCTACAGCGGATTCAGCCTGACCGGCGCCACCACTGGCGGCGGCAACCAGAACACCGCGACGCTCAACGCCGGGACCTACACGGTGAAGGAGACGTCGCAGCTCGGCTGGATCCTGACCGGCATCGGCGGTTCGACCGATCCGAACACACCGTATGCCTGCACGGTCACCGGCAGCGGCGGCAGCAGCGGCGCGGGCGATTTGAACACGCAATCGGCCACGATCAGTTTAAAGAACGGCGACACGGTGACCTGCGTGTTTGAGAACACCGGGCTCGGCGTGACGCGCACGCAGGGCTTCTGGGCCACGCATCCACAGCTGGCGCAAATTGCCTGGTTCGGCGGCACGGCGTTCGGCCACACCTTCCCAGGCGTCGCTGGAACGGCGGGGATCGGCGACAACCTGATCTGCGGACGGCCGATCGACACGCTGGGCAAGCTGATGGGCGGCTTCTGGAGCGATGTTTCGAAGACATCGACCGGCGCCAAGCGCTCGGCGCTCGACCAGGCGCGCATGCAGTTGCTACAACAGCTTCTGGCGGCCGAGTTGAACGCCTCGGCTTTTGGAACGGTGCCGGCGGGTGGCATAGCCAAGTTTGCGGCCTGGGAATCGGCGCTGTGCGGCACCAACACCACGGCGATCAAGAACGCCCAGCAGGAGGCGGCGTCATTCAACACATCGGGCGACGGCGCGGCGTTTACGCCGGGCACGTCTGCCGATAGCAAGTATGCGCGAGCAATTGCTGACAATCCGTTCTGGAACATCATCAAACCGTAGCACGGTGATGCGCTAGACGATCATGCGAGATGGGGGCCTGCAAATAAACCCGGCCCGCTTCTCTTTTTCGGCAGCGGCTTTTCCGCGGCGCCGCTCAACCCCCAAATCCGGCGTTCGCCAGGCGCCGGTAGACGCCGTCGCGTGCGATCAGTTCGGCATGCGTGCCGCGTTCGACAATGCGCCCGCCGTCAAGCACGCAAATCAGGTCGGCCGACTGTACCGTCGAGAGCCGGTGCGCGACGACCAGCGTGGTGCAGTTCTTGCGCAGCGCAGTCAGTGCGTCCTGCACCAGCCGCTCAGACTCGGAATCAAGCGCGGAGGTGGCTTCATCCAGCAGCAGGATCGGCGCACCCTTCAAGATCGCCCGCGCCAATGCGATGCGCTGGCGTTGCCCGCCCGACAGCTTGACGCCACGCTCGCCCACGCGCGCGTCATAGCCCAACGGAATGGACACGATGAACTCATGCGCGTGCGCCGTTCGCGCCGCCGCCTCAAGCTCGGCGTCACTGGCGCCAGGGCAACCGAAGCGCAGGTTTTCGCGGATCGTGGAGTCGAACAAAAATGGTTCTTGCGGCACATAGGCGCTGCGCGCGCGCAATGCGTCCAGCGACAGCGCGCCGATCGCATTGCCCTCGATGACGACGATGCCCGAGTCAACCGGATAGAACGCCATGAGGAGCTTTAGCAGCGTGCTCTTGCCGCAGCCGCTGGGGCCAACCAGCGCGACGGTCGAGCCGCGCGGAACGCTAAGCTCGATGCCCCGCAGCAGCGGTGCGTCGGGCGCATAGCCAAAACTCACGCCCCGCAGCTCGATGGCCGCGACGCCGTCATGCGCGTTTGGCGTGTCCGCGGGTTGGGCCGGCACCCGTTCAACTGGCCACTCCAACACCTCGCGCACGCGCGTGGCGCTGGACAAACACTTTTGAATGCTGGCGATAAACTGGCCTATGTTCTGAAACAAAAAGACGCTGTTGCCCTCAAACGCGCCGATCGCCGCCACCGCACCGATGTCGAGTTGGCCGCGCGACACCAGCCACAGCCCGGCCGCCAGCGTCAGCACCCAGTTCAAGAGCTCCAGCCGTGACTTGTTAAGCGCGTCCAGACCGCCCGTCCAGCGTTCGCCGCCCATGCGCGCTTCGGCATGCGCATCGTTCTGCCGGGCGTAGCCGGCGAGCACCGCCGGCCCCAGATGAAAGACTTTTGCCACCGCCAGGCTCTGCAGCAAGTCGCTTAACCTTTCGTTGAGCGCGCCTTGCGCCTTTTGCATCCGATCGCTCCACTTGCGGATATGGCGCGCCATCCACACGTTGCTCAGCAAGGTGAGCACGCCGTTGAATACAAGCACCAGCGCCATCCATGGTGAAATCCAGGCTGTCGCGGTTAGCGCCGCCGCGCCGAGCAACAACGCAAACGCCAGCCGCGCGAACTCATAGTGATACAGCCCGCGCAGGCTGTCGATATCGTTGATGGCGCGCGAGAGCAGCTCGCCCGAGTGTTCGCGTTCAAGCCGCGCCATCGGCAGGCCTATCGCGTGCGCGACAAAGCGCAGGCGGATGCCGTTCATGATGCGCGGCACGCCGATGCCGGTAACATAGATCGCCCCCAGGTTCAGCGGCAGGCCGATGGCAAACGCGGCCAGCGTAAGGATCGCGCCGCGCCACAGCAGCCGCGAATCGCCGCTGGCGGCGGCGTTAAGCATATCGCGCATCATGAATCCCAGCACGATGGTGAAGCAGATGGCGATCGATGCCGCTTGCACCACCTGCGCGGCCATCTGCCGCCAAAAATAACGCCCCATCAAACCAAGCGCATAGCGCAGCTCTCTCATGCCGCCACCGCCGTTTGCTGCGCCACCAGCCGTCGATACACGCCATCGGCGGCCATCAGTTGCGCGTGCGCGCCGCGTTCGGCCACGC
>JANMNW010000509.1:0-2808 GCA_031368515.1 Chloroflexota bacterium | reverse complement strand
GGTGAGCGGTGAGCGGTGAGCGGTGAGCGGTGAGCGGTGAGCGGTGAGCGGTGAGCGGTGAGCGGTGAGCGGTGAGCGGTGAGCGGTGAGCGGTGAGCGGAAAATTTTAAGGTAGTGACAAATATGCGAACGACTTTCAACACAATTGTGCTCGGGCTTGGCGGCATCGGCTCGGGCGCGGCCTATTGGCTGTCGCGCCGGCTGGGCGCCGACGTGCTGGGCATCGAGCAATTTGAGTTCAACCACGCGCGCGGCGAATCGCACGATCACACCCGCATCATCCGGCACTCGTATCACACACCGCAGTATGTCGAGCTGACCAAGCACGCCTATGCCGCGTGGCGCGCGCTGGAAGCCGACTGCGGCCAGCGCCTGATCGTCACCACCGGCGGGCTTGATCTGGCGCCGCGCGAGGGTGCGGCCATTCGCCTGATGAACTACAGCAAGAGCTTGAGCGCCGCCGGCATCTCGCATGAAGTGCTGGACGGCACAGAGATCGCCAAACGCTGGCCGCAGTTCAACGTCGACGAGCGTCATCATGGCGTGTTTCAGGCCGATGGCGGCATTGCCACACCGGAGTTGAGCAATCGCGCGCACTTGCGCATGGCGCGCGAACACGGCGCCACGCTGATCGACAACGCCCCAGTCACGCAAATTGAAGATCGCAATGGCGAAATCACAGTGCGCGCGGGCGACCAGGCGTTCATCTGCAAAAAGCTTGTCATCGCCGCCGGGCCATGGACCAACAACGCGCTCACCCACCTTGGGTGCAGCCTGCCCCTTGAAGTCAGCCGAGAGCAAGTGGTGTATTTCGATTCACCGCATATCAACGATTTTCTGGTCGGCCGCTTCCCGGTATGGATCTGGATGGACGAACCATGCTTTTATGGCTTTCCAGTCTATGGCCACCACGGCGTCAAGCTGGCGCAGGATTGCGGCGGCTACATCACGACCGGCGACACGCGCACCTTCGAACTCGATCCGGCCAACTTTCAGCGCGTGCGCGATTTCGCAGCGCGCTACATGCCGCGCGCGCTGGGGCCGTCGCATCTGATCAAAACCTGCCTGTATACGCTCACCCCCGATCGTGACTTTGTGCTGGACACGCTGCCGGAGCATCCCAACGTGAGCGTGGCCATCGGCGCCGGCCATGCCTACAAATTCGCATCGGTGCTCGGCAAGATTTTGAGCGAGCTGGCGATCGACGGCGCCACGCCGTGCGACATCGATGCGCTTAACTTCGACCGCCATATATTGACGCTGGCAGATCCTCCCAAGAGCTACTCGCAGTAAACCTGTTAAACCCACGCCTTCATGAAAATCGTCACGCAGTTTCCGCGCGTGGTGCGCGAAATCGAAAACGCCTGGATCAGTCTCTCCGACGGCACACGGCTGGCCGCGCGCATCTGGCTGCCGGAAGATGCGGAGGCGCATCCGGTTCCGGGCATTCTCGAGTTTCTCCCCTACCGCAAAAGCGATGGCACCTCGGCGCGCGACGCGATGATGTATCCGTATCTGGCCGGTCACGGCTATGCCTGCGTGCGCGTGGATATGCGCGGCACCGGCGAAGCCGACGGCATCCTGCTCGACGAGTATCTTGAACAAGAGCTGCGAGATGCGCTCGAGGTGATTGCCTGGATCGCCGCGCAGCCCTGGTGCGACGGCGGCGTGGGCATGTGCGGCATCTCATGGAGCGGCTTCAATGCGTTGCAGGTGGCCGCCCGCCGCCCGCCCGCGCTCAAAGCCATCATCACGATGTGCAGCACCGACGATCGCTACGCCGACGATGTGCACTACACCGGCGGCTGCATCGGCTACGACGCGCTGCCGTGGGCGTCGATCATGTTTAACATCAACGCCGCCCCGCCGGATCCGCGCTTCGTAGGCGAACGCTGGCGCGAACTATGGCTGGCGCGCATGGCCCAGACGCCGCCGTACATCGATGCGTGGCTGGCGCATCAATCACGCGACGCCTATTGGCAGCACGGCTCCGTGTGTGAAAACTACGCGAACATCGCTTGCCCGGTCTACGCCATCGGCGGATGGGCCGATGGCTACACCAACGCCATCCCGCGCCTGCTGGCCGGCCTGCCTGGGCCGCGCAAAGGCTTGATCGGGCCGTGGTCGCATACCTTTCCCAACCACGCCGAGCCCGGCCCGGCCCTCGGCTTTTTGCAGGAGGCATTGCGCGGGTGGGAGCACTGGCTGAAGGGCATCGACAGCCGCATCATGGACGAGCCGATGCTGCGCGCCTGGATTCAGGACAGCGTGCCGCCTGCCACGTTCTATTCCGAACGGCCGGGACGCTGGGTGGCGGAAACACACTGGCCGTCACCCGGCATCACGCCGCAAGTCTGGCAATTGGACAGCGCACATGGGTTGCAGCCCTCGCCGCGACCAGTGGTCGCAGGGCCGCCGGTCGCAGTTACCGCGCGCACGCGTTTGGAAACCGGGCTCGACTGCGGCACCTGGTGCCCGTATGGCGCGCCCGGCGATTGGGCGGCCGATCAAAGCGCCGAAGATGCACGTTCGCTATCTTTTACAACAGAGCCACTGGCCGAAGCCCTTGACATTCTCGGCGCGCCGCTGTTGACCCTGGCCCTGAGCAGCGACAAACCCAACGCGCTGGTCGCCGCGCGGTTGTGCGATGTGGCGCCCGGCGGCGAATCGCTGCTAGTCTGTTTTGGACTGCTCAACCTAACGCATCGCAACGGCTATGACCGCGTAGACGCGTTGACGCCAGGCGAGCGCATCACGGTGACGGTCAAGCTCAACGATTGCGGTCATCGGCTGGCGGCCGGCCATCGC
>JANMNW010000496.1:0-1992 GCA_031368515.1 Chloroflexota bacterium | reverse complement strand
CCACAATGCCCAGAACAGCGACCATCACGACCTGCGCACGCTGCTCGACAGCGGCGACATAAAAGACTTCCTCGTAGCTGCTGTAAAATCCAAAAAGAACATTCTAATTTCTGGCGCAACGGGATCGGGCAAGACGACGCTGTCGAAAGCCCTGATTGCAGAAATCCCGGCGACCGAGCGCATCATCACGATTGAGGACACGGCAGAACTTGTGGTGCCGCAGCCCAACCGGGTGGCGTTGTTCTATCCCAAGGACGGGCCTAAAGATTCCACCGGCCGCGCCCGGATCGGCCCCAAAGACCTTCTCGAGAGTGCGTTGCGCATGCGCCCGGACCGGATTTTGCTGCAAGAACTGCGCGATGGTTCGGCGTTTTATTATCTGCGCAACGTCAACAGCGGCCATCCGGGGTCGATCACGACGGTCCACGCCAACAGCTGCGCGCTGGCGGTTGAGCAATTGACGCTGCTGGTCAAAGAAAGCGACGGCGGCCGCGATCTGTCCCGCGCCGATATCCGCGAACTGGTTCACGCCACCGTCGATGTCGTCGTCCAATGCCAGCGCATCGGCGGCGCCTTCAAAGTCGTCGATGTGGCGCTCACCAAAAATGCCGACAGCGCACGAGCCCCCACCTAACACCCGTTCCCTGTTCGGCGAAGCCACGGACTCTGGCAAGTTCCCCGTCCCGGCACGCCCAGAACCGCATCAGGGCCAGGACCGCCGTCACCCGCCGGGCCGTAACTTCAGTGGAGGAGCGCTTCAGCGCTTGACGGCGGTCCGCCCGATGCGAGGCTGACAAAACGCAAGCAACCCAAAACGCAAGCCTGCGCCGGGCTGGAGCCCGGCGCAAGCACGGCCTCACGCGGCTTTCAACTGAGCCGCCGAGAAGGCTTTCAGATACGCCACCGCCTGGCTGGCCTTAGCGGCAGCGGTGAAAATGGCACGGCTTTCGGACTTTAACAGCTGCAAGTACTGAGTAATGTACTGGGCGTGATCGGTCCGCGGTGCACTGGCAATGCCAAGCTCGGCAGAGACGAACGCTGCACAGAGTTCGGTAACAATTTCTTCGGCGGTATACGCGGCGTCGCCAAAGCGTTTGCCGAACTCGCGGTTGAGACGGGATTTGGCGCCGCTCAAGTGACCGAGTTCGTGGGCGAGCACCGAGATGTAACTTTCGTCGCGGGTCATGGTCTCGGTCCCGCAGAAGCGGCTCTCATCCGGCATCGTGATGGTATCGACGGACGGCCGGTAAAAGGCGCGATCGCCACCGTGAACAACGGCTGCGCCGGTTGCTGCGACAAAGGCGTCGAACACCTGGTTCCGGGCGACAGGACCCAGATCCGGAACGGCAGCGGACTCTGTATAGCCATCGACCTGGCTGCAATTGAAAACGGCGGAGGCCCGCGCCACGCGGCGCTTGCCATCATCATCTGAGTTTTCGGCGAGAGGCTCAACCTCATAAGACTTGTAAAACACGATTGGGCTTGATCTCTCGCCTTTGTGGACTTGGCACCCTAGTTCGGCCCATTGACGGTATGTGCCCCAAACGGGTTCTCGATAGCCCTGCTGTTCGGCGGAGACCCAGAGCACGATGGTATTGATGCCCTGATAGGCTTTTTTGGTCAGTGCATTCGCCGGCATGAAGAGCGGCACACCGGCATCGCGGTGCCAGGGCATGGCGGGTTTACCGGGGTTGGCTTCGATGGCCGAGATGATCGATTGCGTAACGCTGTCATAGAGTGAAGGTTTGGAGGTCATGGCATTGTCCTTGAGAACCGGACCGCCCGATTGCGGTCTCGATGCCCGGACGCCAGCGCGGATGCCAAGCGGCGCTGTCACAACCTCGCGCCTTCGCGACCCAACGGGCGCGCTGCTGCAGGGGCCCTGCGCCCCGAAGCGAGCGGGTTTGAGCAGCGCCGCGATCCGCGCCACAACGGGCAGCTGAGAGACCGCAGACGTGGGATATTTAGGGACAACGTGGTAGTAAAGCCTGC
>JANMNW010000213.1:0-3469 GCA_031368515.1 Chloroflexota bacterium | reverse complement strand
GCCACGTCTACGTGCCACGGCCACGGCCACGGCCACCTGCCACGGGACACGGGTCGGACCCAGAGAAGACACCGTCAAAACATCATCTTTGTCAGCATTTGGACAACACGCACTGCCAGCGCTTTCGCTCCCCGCCGATTTTCGTCCGCAATCAGATTTAGAACAGCAAGGACATCGATCACCGCGCCACATTCCATCGCCGAACCACGCGCAATTGAATAATACCGGCGCTGATCCTGCTTGCCCGGCTTGCCATAACCTTCAGCGATATTGAGCACGACCGACAACGCCGCCCGGCGAAACTGATCTTTGACAGCTGCGTAACCGGCGGGCAGTTCCGCAACAATCGTGTTCGCAAGCGCAAGCAGCGCGATGGCGGCGCGATAAACATCCAGGCTTTCATGGTTCATCGCCGCATCCAAAGGAGACTGCGCATTTCTGTCAATCATGTCAGAAACACTACGACGGATGGTTCGAAATGGAGCTGACACTTTCTGACAATCTCGTCAGATTGGAGTCTAAAGATAACGTGTGGCCCATATCCCGTGGCAGGTGGCCCGTGGCCGTGGCCGAATTGGATCTCGGCCACGTCTACGGCCACCTGCCACGGGTGAACGGCACAGGATAAGGAGCGAGACAAGTACACCCGGAAGTGAGACGCGCCACTGGCGTCAACGACGTCGATCAGCGTCACGATGACGAATGAGGCCGGCACGCAATCCGGCGACGAAATGGTGGTGACGATCGGGTCACAGCTCTTCATGCCGCTGGTCCGACGCTAGCGCGTTATGTGAACTACAGCCCCCACCCTCGGAGGGTGGGGGGACCTGCTAGCCGCCCTTTTCCACCCGCTGCTCGTTCAGCATCAACATCGGAATCGGCACGCGGCGCATCACGTGCGTAGCGGTCTCGGATGTGAACAGGCCGACGATATCGCTGTGGCCATGAGTGGCCATGATGATCAAGTCGGCATGCATATCATGCGCGCTATCCAAAATCGTGCGCACCAGCCGTCCTTCGAGCACCGCTTCGCGACAGTTCACGCCCGCGCGCTCAAAGCGCGCCACGATGCTGTCAAGATACGCTTCGCTCGCCGCGTCGCGATCGTGCATGCGCCAGCGCACCACATCGCTCTCATAGTTTGCCAAAGCTGGATGCTCTTCGACATGCAGCAGGACAACCTCGGACTTAAACGCGACGCCGATCGCCTCGGCCATCGGCAGGACAGACTCGCCAAACGGCGTTCCATCCAAGGGGACAAGAATTCGCTTGAACATGGCACTCCGCTTGCGCCGCACCGCATTGCAAGCGAATACAGCCTAGACCCCATGGCGCGCAGGCGCACGCATCACTTGGCGGGTTTGCGCTGGGTCAGTTGTCCAAACTTGGCAAAAAGGCTAGATAAGGGCCAAGGGACGCACCGGCGAGCCTGTCGCGCCGACAAACTTGAGCGGCGCGCAGACAAAGTTGAACGCATACTGGCGCTCCGCCGCCAGCTCGCCCAACTTTAGGTTCTCAATGATGAACACGCCGCTGCGCACCAGAAAGATTATGTGACCGGGCAGCGTGCAACCGAGCGCTTCGTCCTTCAACCCAAGCACGTCCCAACCCATGTTGTCCGCGCCTACCGCGAGCGGCTTTTGCGCGGCCAGCCAGCGCGACGCGTCGCCGTGCATCCCGGGCCCGGCCAGATAGCGCGCTTCGTCGTGCCAATGCCGTTCGTTGCCGGTATGCACCAGCACCACACTGCCTGTCGCGATCTCCGTGTCCTGTCGCCGCGCGCACGCCTGCAACTCGCCCGCGCTGATCGCATAGCCTTCCGGCATGCTCTCCACACCAAAATGCGCGGCCATATCCAGCAACACCCCCGGCGCAACGATAGGCGCTATTCGGTCGACGCTGTGCGCGTGAAAGCCCTTGCTGTTCATGACGGCGGCATCGACCTTGATGCCGCCGCACAAGAACATGTTCTCGGCCTGATGGCACAACGCATCGATGTGCGTGCCGCTGTGCTCCTTGCAAATGATCAGGCCGCTCGCGCCGGAGCGCGGACCATCTTCGCCAAACGTGTCGGTATGGCGGCGATGCAGCGCATATGAATAACCCGGTTTGTGCGACGGATGAACCGGCATGTCCTCCGTGCGCGGCTGCTCAAGATCAAAAACGCGGTTGGGCAACGTCATATTGGAAACACCAGCCTCCCCTGTGCAATCCGCCGATGATATCCCTCAGCGCATGCGCTCGATATACCAGCCGCCGCAACAGCCGAGCCGGGTTGGCAATTGCGCTACCAGTCGGACATCCACGCGGACACTGTCAGGTCTGCCGGGATTTGCTCAAAGTAATAGGACGTCTTGTCGCCTTGAAAGCCGGGCACCCATTGCGCTTCAATGGATTGCAGGGCGTCGTCAATAGGCTTGAAGCGCGCCCACAACGCTTCCGCTTCTTGCATTAAAAATCGATCGGCCAACGGTTTGCCCCATTGCAGCGTCATCGGATGGATGTGTGACGCCCACGCCTGTTCCCGGGCGGAGAGGCGGTTGAACTCCGGGCTTTTGAGATGGTGGATGCGTTTGGCGCTTTTGCTCAGAAAGAACGTGGAAAGCCGCTGGCCTTTTTCGCCGCGACCGGGATGCAGTTTGTCCAGGCCCGCGAAATATGCGGCTTTGTCTTTTGCGATCGCCGCGCGCAGGAGGACCTCGATCTGGTTCAGCGTTTGCGCGTTGCGCTGATCCCAGCGCGCAAACCTGGCTTGCGCCTCGGGTGACAGCTGGTTGAGAAACGACAGGTCGGCGTAGTTGCTATACAGCGAGAATCCGCCATGTATGGTGCGCCGCATCGTGGCGTTATAGACGCTTCCCCAGTGCAAAATGGGGAGGATATAGGCAACGCCATCCCCGGCCGCCAAGTGAACCTGCATTCCGCCCGGCAAGGGAACACGCGAATCCTTTGTCATCGTCGCGTTCTCTTCGGCGCTATTCAGGCGAATATGGCTGCCCGGAACAACCCAGAGCACGCTGTCGTCATACAGTGGCAGATTCCACTGCACGTAGCGCGGGCCATTTTCGAGAATGTCTTCGGCATAGGCCTGCAGGGGCGCGGTATGTGGTGGATAAAAGTCGCGATGCCAGCCTGCGTGGTCGGCCACGCCGTGATCACGCGCCGGGTTGCACATCACCAGCATCTCGGTGACACTGGCATCCTCCACGCCAAGCAGCCGGCTGCTCACCCCATGCATGTTGTCATGCAACCAGATTTCGACCGCGCTGGCGGTCTGTGCGTCGATCTGACCGGCCAACGCAACGAGGTTCAAACGGGGTTGAACGCTGGTCTCCCACACCCCGCCGGGCGGGTCGGTCGGCCCGCGCTGGCGCGACCAGATCGCCTTCTGCCGCTCCAGCAAAACCTCGTAAGCCTGCCGCAGGCCTGCCAACTGGTCAGCCGGAATCACGTTGCGCAAAACCACATA